>DAIMIM010000006.1:0-25274 GCA_036722755.1 Caldimonas sp.
GGTTGATGTTGATGAAGCCGACCGTCGCGTTCATCAGGAAGTTGATCTTGTCGAACAGGAAGGTGGTGTGGCTGTCGAGCGAGTCGATGTCGCGCAGGATCTGCCGCGCCTCCTCGAACTGCTCCGCGCCCAGCATGCGGCTGCGCATCATGAAGCTGACGGCGCGGCGCGTGTCCATCACGTTGCGGCGAATGCGGCCGGTCAGGTCCTCCTCCTTGGCGATCGCCGAGAGCGCTTCGCCGGCCTCCTGGTCGCCGACGTTTTGCCGCAGCACCCGTGCGCTGACGATCTCGAGGCTGTCGTAGATGCCTTCGAGCGCGTCGGCCGAGTACTCGGCGTCGGCGTCGTAGAGCTTGAGCAGCACGTCCTTGGCATCGCCGATCAGCGCCGGAATGCGGCGCGCGCGCAGGCGCAGCAGGCGAAAGACGGGAAGGTCCTCGGCATGGACCGAGAACAGGATGTTGCGCAGCAGGATGAAGGCGACGCGGACGTTTCTCGGCGTCTCGCCGTCGTCGATCAGGAAGTCGGAGCGGATGTGCAGCTCGCCGTTGTCTTCCTCGTAGAAGCGGGCCGATTCCTCGAGGTCGTCGTCGACCGCGTCGCTTGGAATCGTCAGGCCGAAGCGCTCGACGATCCAGCCTTTTTCTGCCGCGGTCGGCGCGTCCAGATCGACCCAGACCGGCTGGACGTGCGCCAGAGCCGCTTGGCTCTCGATCTCTTCCTGGAAGAGCCGGCCGTTGGCCAGCGTGAACACGTTCAGCATGAGCGCTCCGGCGAGCAGCACCCGCTGCCGGAGCGGGTGTTCACCAAATCGAGGAAATGTCCAAGGACGCGAATGGGAGATGCGGTGAAGAAATTATCGCATCGGCCTGTCGCGCTCCGAACGGCACTGCGTTGCACAGGCGTCGCGAATAGATTAGGCCACGTCGTGCGCAACGACCCTGATTGCGAGACAGGCTTGCGCGCCTCTGCTAACGTGTCCTGCCGCATCCCCCGAAAGGATTTTTCATGAATCTGACGATCAGCGGTCATCACCTCGAAGTGACTCCGGCCCTCAGGGAGTATGTGCTCACGAAGCTCGATCGCGTGATGCGCCATTTCGATCAAGTCGTCGACATCACCGTCCTGCTTTGCGTCGAGAAGCTGAGCGAGAAGGAGTTGCGGCAACGGGCGGAAGTGACGCTGCACGTCAAGGGAAAGGACATCTTCGCGGAATGCGCGGCGGAGGATCTCTACGCAGCGATCGACCAGCTGATGGACAAGCTTGATCGCCAGGTGGTCCGGCACAAGAGCAAAGTCCAGGACCACCACCACCACGAGTCGCCGAAGCGCACCGGCGCGGCGCTGAACTGACGACCGGTCGTGGCGGTGTTGCCGCCATGCAGCAACTTCTGCCCGCGCGGTCGATGGCGGCGGCCGAAGCGGAGCGAGCCGCCGGCCGTCGTCTCATAATTCATCGCCTTGTCATTTTCGCCGGCTGCCTGCGCGCCGGCGCCCCGCCATGAATCGCCTCGCCGCCATCCTGCCTGCCGCCGACGTTCTCGTCGCCGTCGACGCCACAAGCAAGAAGCGCGTGTTCGAGCAAGCCGGCCTGCTTTTCGAGAATCAGCATTCGATTTCGCGCGCCACGGTGACCGACAACCTGTTCGCGCGCGAGCGGCTCGGCTCCACCGGACTGGGCCATGGGGTGGCGATCCCGCACGGCCGCATCAAGGGCCTGAAGAATCCGCTTGCTGCGGTTCTGCGCGTGAGCGAGCCGATCGCCTTCGACGCGCCCGATGACGAGCCTGTCGTCCTCCTCATCTTCCTGCTCGTTCCGGAAGCTGCGACGCAACGCCACCTCGAGATCCTCTCTGAGATCGCCGAGATGCTGTCCGACCGCACGCTGCGAGAGCGGCTGAAGACCGAGGGCGAAGCCGCCGTCGTGCACCGGCTCATTGCCGCGTGGGAGCCGCTGCGATCGGTCGCGTGATCCGCCACCGGCCCGTTGCGTCGATGGCGCCATGAAGCCCAGCGTCATCAGCGCCGAGGCGCTGTTCGAGGAATTCAGCACCACGCTTCACTGGGAGTGGATCGCCGGGCACGCCCATCCGGAACGCAATTTCGACGACGCAGCCGTTCGTGACGCGCGGTCGTCTGCCGACCTGGTCGGCTACCTCAACTACATCCATCCGAATCGGGTCCAGATTGTCGGCCGCCGCGAAGTCGCGTACCTGAACAACGACACGCCGGAGGTGGCCGAGCGGCGCATTTCCCGCATCGTCACGCTCGACCCGCCCGTGCTCATCGTCGCCGACGGCCAGCAGCCGCCCGATCGTCTCGTCGCCCTCTGCGATCGGGCCGACATCCCGATGTTCGTGACAGCGGAATCTGCCGGGCACGTGATCGACCTCGTGCGCGACTACCTCAGCCAGCATTTCGCCGAGCGAACGACGCGCCACGGCGTCTTCATGGACATTCTCGGCCTGGGCGTCCTGCTGACCGGCGAATCGGGTCTGGGCAAGAGCGAACTGGGCCTCGAGCTCATCTCGCGCGGACACGGCCTGGTGGCGGACGACGCGGTCGACCTGTACCGCATTTCGCAGACGGCGCTCGAAGGGCGCTGCCCCGACTTGCTGATGAACCTGCTCGAGGTCCGCGGCATCGGCTTGCTCGACATCAAGGCCATCTTCGGCGAGACGGCGGTGCGTCGCAAGATGCGCCTGAAGCTGATCGTGCACCTCGTCCGCAAGGAGACGATGGACCGCGAGTTCGAGCGACTGCCCTACGAACCGCTCAACGAGGAGATTCTCGACGTCTCCGTCAGGAAGACCGTAATCGCCGTCGACGCCGGACGCAACCTGGCAGTGCTGGTGGAAGCGGCGGTTCGCAACACGATCCTGCAGCTACGCGGCATCGACACATACAGCGAATTCATCGAGCGCCACAACAAGGCGATGAGCAAGCCGGAATAGCTTCCGGCGCCGCGCTCAGCGGCCCGACGGGCCGACCTTGACCTTGAACTCGCAGTTCTTCTTCGTGCACGCCGCGTAGAGCGCGAGCGCGTGGTCCTGCAACTCGTAGCCGCGCGCCTGCGCCACGCTGCGCTGGCGCTTCTCGATCTCCGCGTCGAAGAACTCCTCGACCCGGCCGCAGTCGAGGCACACCAGATGGTCGTGGTGCTTGCCCTCATTCAGCTCGAAGACCGCCTTGCCCGTCTCGAAATGGTTGCGTGACAGGATGCCGGCCTGCTCGAACTGCATCAGGACGCGGTAGACCGTCGCGAGGCCGACGTCGGCATGCTCCGCGAGCAACGCGCGGAACACGTCTTCGGCGCTCATGTGGCGCTCCTTGGTCTTCTGGAAGACCTCGAGCACCTTGATCCGCGGCAGCGTCGCCTTGAGGCCGCTGTTCTTCAGTTCGTCGGCTTGGGTCATGAGAGCTGTAGGATGGCTGGCGGCGCGCGCCGATAGAATCGTTTCATCATACGAGCTTGGCTCGCGCTGCGGCGCCTGCCCGCTGCTGCCCATGCCGACGCCCCGCTTTCCGTTTCTTTCCAACCGCCTGTCGATGCTCCTGCCCGCCCTGCTGGCGGCGTTGCTGGCAGGTTGCCAATGGCTTCCCGGGTCGAGCCGAGTGGTCAACCTGATCACGCCCTATCGCCTCGAGGTCGTGCAGGGCAACGTCATCACGAGCGAGCAGGCCGCCGCCGTCAAGCCGGGCCTGTCGCGCGCGCAGGTACGCGACGTGCTCGGCTCGCCGCTGCTCACCGACGCCTTCCACGCCGATCGCTGGGACTACGTGTTCACGATCCGCCGCCAGGGCGCCGAGCCGCAACTGCGCCGCATCGTCGTGTTCTTCAAGCAGGACACTCTCGACCACATCGACACCGGCGGCGATCTGCCGAGCGAACGCGATTTCGTCGCCTTGATCGACACCTACCAGCCGCCGAGCACGCCGCCGCCGCTGGCGCTCACCGACGAGCAGCTCAAGGGCTTGCCGGCGCCCGTGCGCGCCGCCGCATCGGAGCCCGCGCTGCCTGCGCCCGCGCGTATCTACCCGCCCCTCGAGCCACGCTCGTGAACGGCCCGGCGCCTCGGTCACCGGCCCGAGGGCGCCTTCGCGTCGCCATCGCCGGCGCCTCGGGCCGGATGGGACGCATGCTGATCGAGGCGGTCGACGCGAGTGCCGACCTGGTGCTGTCCGGCGCTCTCGATGCGCCGGCGACCGACGGGCTCGGCAGCGACGCCACCGCGTTCCTCGGGCGCACGAGCGGCGTCGCCATCACCGCCGACGTTCGCGCCGGCCTGCGCGGCGCCGATGTGCTGATCGACTTCACGCGGCCGGCCGGAACGCTTGCGCACATCGCCTGCTGCAGCGAGCTCGGTGTCAACGCCGTCGTCGGCACGACGGGCTTCACGGCATCGCAACGGGCCGACATCGCCGGCCATGCAGAAAAGATCGCCATCGTCATGGCGCCGAACATGAGCGTCGGCGTCAACGTCGTGATGAAGCTGCTCGACGTCGCCGCGCGTGCGCTCGACGCGAGCTACGACGTCGAGATCGTCGAGATGCACCACAGGCTGAAGGCCGACGCGCCGAGCGGAACGGCGCTCCTGATGGGCGAGGTCGTCGCCGCTGCGCGCGGTACGACGCTCGACGCATCGGCCGTGCACGCCCGCCATGGCGAGACCGGCGAGCGCCGCGCCGGCACGATCGGCTTCGCCGCCCTGCGCGGCGGCGATGTCGTCGGCGATCACACGGTGATGTTCGCCGGCGGCGGCGAGCGCATCGAGATCACGCACCGTTCGGCCAGCCGCGCCAACTACGCCGAAGGCAGCCTGCGCGCGGCGCGCTTTCTCGTCGGCAAGAAAAACGGTTTGTTCGGCATGGACGACGTACTAGGACTGACATGACCGGTTTCGAGCACTTCTGGTCGCAAGGCGACGCGATCACGCGATCGGTGGCGCTGCTGCTGCTGCTGATGTCGATCAGCGCCTGGGTGGTCATCTTCTGGAAGGGCTGGCTGCTGCGCCGCGTTCACGTCGACTTGCAGCGTGCCGTGCCGGCCTTCTGGGCAGCGCCCTCGATGGACGTCGCCCGCGAGCAGCTCGCGGCCTTCGATCGCGAAGGCGTGTTGCGGCCGCTCCTCGACGCGGCGCTGACGGTGCCGTCCGGCGGCACGCTCGAAGCGAAGGGCCACGCCGATTCGCAGCTGACGCGGCGCCTGCGCGACGCACTGCACGACGTTCTCGCCCAGCTGCAGTTCGGCCAGGTGCTGCTCGCGTCGATCGGCAGCACGGCGCCGTTCATCGGTCTGTTCGGGACGGTCTGGGGCATCTACCACGCGCTGCTGAGCATCTCGGCGGCCGGCGCGATCACGATCGAGAAGGTCTCGGGGCCGGTCGGCGAATCGCTGGTCATGACCGCCGCCGGCCTGGCCGTCGCGATCCCGGCGGTGCTGGCCTACAACGTGTTCGGCAAGCGCGTCGCCGCGAGCGAGGCCGAGCTCGAAGGCTTCGCGCACGACGTGCGCGAGATGATCGTCGACTCCGCCGCCGGCGCCTGACGCAGACCTCGGGCGCACCCGCCATGGCATTCGGCCGTCTCGAACGCACCGCTCGCGCCCAGCCGATGAGCGACATCAACATGACGCCGCTGATCGACGTCATGCTGGTGCTGCTCGTGATCTTCATGATCACGGCGCCGTTGATGACGTCGAGCCTCAAACTGGAATTGCCGAAGACCGACGCGGCGCAGCCGAGCGACACACCGCAGTTCATCGCCGTCGCGCTCGACCGGGACGGCCGCTATTTCTTCGGCGATGAAGCGGTCGATGCCGATGCGTTCGCGACGCGCGTCGCCGCGGCGGCGAAGCGCAACCCGCAGACCGAAGTGCAGCTGCGAGCCGACCGAAGCGTGCCGTACGGCCGTGTCGCCGAGCTGATCGGCATCGTCCAGAAAGCCGGGCTCTCGCGCATCGGCTTCGTCGCCGAGCCGGTCTCGAAGACGCCATAGGGCCTAACAGGCCCTGACCTGCGCTTCGTCACAGTGGCTCGTGACGCCGCAGGAAGGTCGCGAATCGGGGCAAACCGCTCGAGGTGAGATCGCGATAGCGGTAGGTGATGGCCTCGCCCGACAAGGGTGGCTCGCGGCGCAATGCGTCGCTCAGGCCGCTGCCGACGAAAAAGCGCCGCCCGTCGGGCGCCCGCACTTCCAGCGCGCCGACCTGCTCCGCGTATTTGCCGACGCCGCGTCGATAGCCGACGACGACCGCTTCGGCATCGAGATGCGGCTTCAGCTTCATGAGCACGTCGTTGCGCCCATGCTCGACGGGCGCCGAGGCCAGGTGGAGCATCAGCCCCTCGCCGCCGGCCGCGACGGTCGCTTCCAGCCGCTGCTGCAACGCGTCGCGATCGGCGACATGCGTCTGCTCGACCGCGACGAGTGGCGACGGCGCGGTTCGGGAGACGACGCTGGCGATCCGCGCAGCGCGTTCGGCGAAGCTGCCACCCGCGTCCGGCATCTCGAACACCATGTAGCGCACCCGCGCCCATTCGAGCTCGCGCGGCTCGCTTCTGCGGACGATGGCGGACAGCTCGTCGAAGCGCTCGCGGCCCAGCCACAGCTCGCCGTCGAGCCCTTCGCCCGGCAGCGCGGCGAGGAACGACGCCGGCGCCGACACCGTGCGGCCGCTGCGGTGCCGCAGCACCCTGCCGTCCCAGATCGCCCGCACGCCGTCGAACTTCTCGCTGACGAGGCAGAGCGTCGGGTCGATCTGACCGGTGTAGACGCTGGCCAGCAGGGGGGCGACGCAGTGCGTCACAGGGTCGGCCGGGACGCCGGATCGCGACAGGGCAGGCATCGGCAGCAGCGGCGCGGACAGGGCGGTGAGCCAGCGGCGTCGGGAAAGAGAGAACGGCCGTGAAGTCATGAGCAATCTCCATGGAATGGCGAAGTCGAACGCCGACGGGCATGGTCGCCGGCGGCGGGGTCGGCGTCGAGAACCTCCCATGGGTGTCGCGCTCCCCCGGTCGGGCGTGCGCCCGTCGGGCCGCCGATGCCGGCACCGTGCGACTGCGTCGCCGGCGCCGTGCAAGGCGATACCGCGACGCGGCGACTGCGCTTTCTATAATCGATCGATGCCTGCTCGCCGGATCGCCTTCGCATGAACCCCGACTTCGATCCCCGCGACGTCGAGCAGCGCGCCCAAGCCGCCTGGACCGCCGGCGATGTCTATCGCGTCGTCGAAGACACGTCGAAGGCGAAGTTCTACGCCTGCTCGATGCTGCCGTACCCGAGCGGCCGGCTGCACATGGGCCATGTCCGCAACTACACGATCAACGACATGCTGGCGCGGCATCTGCGCATGACCGGCATGAACGTGCTGATGCCGATGGGCTGGGACGCCTTCGGCCTGCCGGCCGAAAACGCGGCGATGAAGAACGGCGTGCCGCCCGCGAAGTGGACGCGCGAGAACATCGCCGCCATGAAGGCGCAGATGCAGGCGATGGGCCTGGCGATCGACTGGAGCCGCGAGATCGCGACCTGCGATCCGAGCTACTACAAATGGAACCAGTGGCTGTTCCTGAAGATGCTCGAAGCCGGCATCGCCGAACGGCGCACGCAGACGGTCAACTGGGATCCGGTCGACCAGACCGTGCTGGCCAACGAACAAGTGGTCGACGGTCGTGGCTGGCGCTCGGGCGCGCTGATCGAGAAGCGCGAGATTCCCGGCTACTACCTGAAGATCACGCAATACGCCGAGGAGCTGCTCGACTGCGTGCACACCGGCCTGCCCGGCTGGCCCGAGCGCGTCAAGACGATGCAGGCGAACTGGATCGGCAAGAGCGAGGGCGTGCGGTTCGCGTTTCCGCACACCGTTCATGGCGCCGACGGCGCGCTGATCGGCGGCGGCAAGCTCTGGGTCTTCACAACGCGCGCCGACACCATCATGGGCGTGACCTTCTGCGCCGTCGCGCCCGAGCACCCGCTCGCGTTGCACGCGGCCGAAACCCGGCCGGACGTGGCGGCGTTCCTCGAAGACTGCAAGTCCGGCGGCACCACCGAGGCCGAGCTGGCAACGCAACAGAAAAAGGGCATCTTCACCGGGCTGCATGTCGTCCATCCGCTCAGCCATGAAGCGATCCCGCTGTGGGTCGGCAACTACGTGCTCATGCATTACGGCGACGGCGCCGTGATGGGCGTGCCCGCGCACGACGAACGTGACTTCGAATTCGCCAAGCGGTACGGCATCGATCTGTTCCAGGTCATCCACGTCGACGGCAGGCACTTCACCTACGACCACTGGCAGGACTGGTACAGCGACACGAGCTGCAGCGTCACGATCAACTCCGACAACTACAGCGGGCTCGGCTACCAGGCCGCCGTCGATGCGGTCGCGGCCGCGCTGGCGCATCGACACCTCGGCGCCAAGCAGACCGCGTGGCGCCTGCGCGACTGGGGCGTGAGCCGCCAGCGCTACTGGGGCACGCCGATCCCGATCGTGCATTGCGACGTGTGCGGCGTCGTACCGGTGCCGGAAAAGGACCTTCCCGTCGTGCTCCCGGAAGATCTCATTCCCGACGGGTCCGGCAATCCGCTCAACAAGAGCGCGGCTTTCCTCAACGTCGCCTGCCCCAGGTGCGGCCGGCCGTCGCGTCGCGAGACCGACACGATGGACACCTTCGTCGACAGCGCCTGGTACTTCATGCGCTACTGCGACCCGACTCTCGACGGCGCGATGGTGGGCAAGGGGGCCGCGTACTGGATGCCGATGGACCAGTACATCGGCGGCATCGAACACGCCATCCTGCACCTGCTTTACGCGCGCTTCTGGACCAAGGTGATGCGCGACATGAAGCTGGTCGCGATCGACGAGCCGTTCACCAGGCTGCTGACGCAGGGCATGGTGCTCAACCACGTCTGGGCCCGGCCGACGGCGCAGGGCGGCATCGACTACTTTGCGCCCGACCAGGTCACGCCCCTTGGCGACGGCGAGGGTCGGCCGAGCGCGGGGCGCCTGGCCGACGGCAGCGCGGTCGAGTACCGCGGCATGCTGAAGATGGGCAAGACCGAGCGCAACGGCGTCGATCCGCAGGAGCTGATCGACCGCTACGGCGCCGACACGGCGCGCCTGTTCGTCATGTTCGCCTCGCCGCCCGAGCAGACGCTCGACTGGAACAACGCCGGCGTCGAAGGCGCGAACCGCTTTCTGAAGCGGCTCTGGAAGTTCGGGGCCAAGCATCGCGACGCCGTCGCCGCGGCGGCGCAAGCGCCGAAGGTCGCCGCCGCGCCGGCGTTGCGGCACGAAATCCACTCAGTGCTGAAGCAGGTCGCCTTCGACTACGAGCGGATGCAATACAACACCGTCGTCTCCGGCGCGATGAAGCTGCTGAACGCGCTCGAATCGCACGCCGATGCCGACGCGTCCTGTGTGCGCGAAGGCTTCGGCGTGCTGCTGCGCGTGCTCTATCCGGCCTGCCCGCACACGACCTGGGCACTCTGGGCCGAGCTCGGATTCGAGGCTCAGTTCGGCCCTCTGCTCGACGCACCGTGGCCGGTCGTCGACGAGCGCGCGCTGGTCCAGGCCGAGATCGAGCTGATGCTGCAAATCAACGGCAAGCTGCGCGGCAGCATCAAGGTGCCCGCCGCAACCAGCAGGGCCGGCATCGAGAAAGCAGCGCTCGCCGCACCCGAGCTGATCCGCCATCTCGACGGCGCCGAAATCAAGCGCGTCATCGTCGTGCCGGGTCGGCTCGTCAACGTCGTCCTCGGATGACGCGGCGTCGCGCGCTCGTCTTCGGTGTCGCCACGGCGGCGCTTGCCGGCTGCGGTT
This sequence comes from Caldimonas sp., assembly GCA_036722755.1. Taxonomy (GTDB): domain Bacteria; phylum Pseudomonadota; class Gammaproteobacteria; order Burkholderiales; family Burkholderiaceae_C; genus Schlegelella_A. The sequence continues at coordinate 9,818 of DAIMIM010000006.1, forward strand.
TCGAGCTGCAGCGGCCGCCCGCGCTGCGCTTCAAGACGATCCAGCTCACCGGCTTCCCACCGCGTTCGCCGCTCGCCGCCGAGCTCAAGCGCAACATCGACACGAGCTCGACCACCCATGTCGTCGAGGCCATCAAGGACGCCGATGTCGTGCTCGAGGCATTGACCGACGCGCGCGAGAAGAGCGTCGTGGCGACGACGTCGGCCAACCAGGTGCGCGAGTTCGAGCTGCGCTCGCGCTTCCGTTTCGTGCTGCGCACGGCCTCCGGCAAGGAGTTGATCCCGGCGAGCGAGATCCTTCTCAAGCGCGATCTCACCTACACCGAAAGCGCGGCCCTCTCGAAGGAGCAGGAAGAGGCGTTCCTCTACCGCTCGATGCAGAACGACATCGTCTCGCAGGTGCTGCGCCGGCTCGCCTCGGTCCAGCTTCTGTAGCCAGATGCAGATTCGCAACGACGCTCTCGCCGGCCACCTCAAGCGTGGCCTCGCGCCGGTCTACACCGTCTGGGGCGACGAGACGCTACTGGTCCAGGAGGCCTGCGACGCCATCCGCCTCGCCACGCGCACCGAAGGCTTCTCGGAGCGCCAGGTGCACACCGTCGCCGGCGCGCACTACGACTGGAGCAACCTGCTCGGCGCGGCACAGGCGCGCAGCCTCTTCGCCGATCGGCAACTGGTCGAAATCCGCATCCCTTCGGGCAAGCCGGGCAAGGAAGGCTCGGACGCCTTGCAGCGCTATTGCGACACGGCCACGGCAGACGGCGGTCGCGAGGTCATCACCCTCGTGCAGTTGCCGCGCCTCGACGGCATGCAGCAAAAAAGCGCCTGGTTCGCGGCGCTCGATCGTTCCGGGCTCGCGGTGCGCGTTCACGCGGTCGAGCGCTCGGCGCTGCCGGCCTGGATCGTCGATCGGCTGTCGGCGCAAGGCCAGAGCGTGCGTTCCGGCGCCGAGGGTCAGCGCACGCTGGCCTTCTTCGCCGATCGCGTCGAAGGCAACCTGCTCGCGGCGCACCAGGAAATCCAGAAGCTGGCCCTGCTCTATCCGACCGGCGAGCTGGGATTCGACCAGATCGAGGCGGCGGTGCTCAACGTCGCTCGCTACGACGTCTTCAAGCTCGGCGAGGCGGTGCTTGCGGGCCAGGCCGCGCGCGCTCTGCGCATGCTCGAAGGACTGCAGGCCGAAGGCGAAGCGGCGGTGCTCGTGCACTGGACGCTGAGCGAGGACATTCGCGGCCTCAAGCGCGTGAAGGACGCGCTCGGCACCGGCAAGCCGATGCCGCTGGCGCTGCGTGAAGCGCACGTCTGGGGCGCCAAGGAGCGCGTCTTCGAGCGTGCCCTGCCGTTGCTGAGCGAAGGCAGCCTGGCGCACCTGCTCGAAGCGGCCCAGATCTGCGATGGCCTGGTCAAGGGCCTGGCGCATCCCGATTGGCCGCTCGATCCGTGGCAGGGCCTGAAGCGGCTGGTGCTGATGCTGGTCGAACAGACCTCGCGGGTCGGCAGCCGGCCGCCGCTTCGACTGGCGCTGACGGTCTAGGGCAGCGTCATCGTCTCGCAGCGGACGGCGATAAGCTGCAGCGCACTCACGACGGCGGCGTCACGGATCGCAGCACGGTCACCGGTCGCCTGAAGCAAGGTCGCCTGCGCTGACGCCGCGCTCGCCGCCGTCGCGATCCAGACCGTGCCGACGGGTTTTTGCGCCGTGCCTCCTCCCGGGCCGGCGATGCCGGTCACCGCGACCGCGAATGCAGCGTGCGCATGCCGCAACGCACCGTCTGCCATCGCGCATGCGACTTCCGCGCTGACGGCGCCGTGGGCCGCGATCAACGCGGCCGGCACACCGAGCATCTCGGCCTTGGCCGCATTCGAATAGGTGACGAAGCCACGCTCGAACCACTCGCTCGATCCGGCCAGCGAGGTGCAGGCCGCCGCGACCAGCCCGCCGGTGCACGACTCCGCGGTCGCCAGGCTCGCGCCGCGCGCACGCAAGGCGGCGGCGAGACGCTCGACCCAGGCGGCGGCGTCGCTCAGACGAACCTCCACAGCGCAATCACCATCAGCGTGCAGAGCGCAGCAACGACATCGTCGAACAGGATGCCGAAGCCTTGCGCCCATCCGATCGTTTCCCCGTGTCTCAGCTTGAATCGCCGGTCGGCCCAGCCGACCGGGCCGGGCTTGGCGGCATCGAAGATGCGAAACAGGACGAAGGCGATCGCTTGCGGCCACAGGCCCGCCGGCGTGACGAGCCAGAGGATCAGCCAGAACGCCACGACCTCGTCCCAGACGATGGCCGATGGATCGGCCTGCCCGAGATGCCTCGCCGTGACGGTGCAGGCCCACCAGCCGCCGAGCGTCGCGACGACGAGCACGACCGCGCGCGCCGTGTCGCTCATGGCGGCCTGCAGGACGTCGAAGACAAGCCATGCCCACAGCGTGCCTGCCGTTCCCGGCGCGACCGGCGCGAGGCCGCTGCCGAAACCGAGCGCAATCACGTGCGCCGGGTGCGACAACAGGAAGCGCCAGCCGGGCCTTCCGATCGCGCCGCGCGGCGGCGGGTTGAGGAGCGGCTCGGCACTCAAGAGGCAGGCGCGGCAGATGCCGCGAAGTGATCGAACGATGCGACCGGGCCGGCGACGGCGCGTCCCGCCGCGTCGCGCCAGCGAATGCCGGAGCCGGCTTCGATCGCGCCGATCCGCGTGACCTGCGTGGCCGACGCTGCCGCGGCGGCCGCGACGGCGGCGCGCCGATCGCGCGGCGCGGTGAACACGAGCTCGTAGTCGTCGCCGCCCGACAGCAGGCACTCGCGCTGGCGCGCGGCCGGCTGGGTGGCAAGGTCGGCGCTGCGCGGCAAGGCGTCGACGTCGACGACAGCGGCGACGCCCGAGCGCCGCAGCACGTGGGCGAGATCGCCGGCCAGCCCATCGGACACGTCGATGGCGCTGCTGGCGATGCCGCGCAATGCCATGCCGAGGGCGACACGCGGCTCCGGCGCCTCCATGGCGCGGCGGACCCGCGCGAACGCGTCACCGGGCAGGCTCGCGTTGCCGCGAAAGACCTCGAGCGCCAGCCTCGCGTCGCCGAGCGTGCCGCTCACGAAGAGATCGTCGCCGGAACGCGCGCCCGAGCGGAGCAGCGCTGTGCCATGCGGCACTTCGCCGAACACGGTGATGGCGATGGTCAGTGGGCCACGCGTCGTGTCGCCGCCGACCAGCTCGCAGCCGAAGCGGTCGGCGACGGCGAACAGCCCGCGCGCGAACGGAGCGAGAAACGCATCGTCGGCCTGCGGCAGAGCCAGCGCGAGCATGAACGCCACAGGCCTCGCAGCGCAGGCCGCGAGATCGCTGAGATTGACCGCCAGCGCCTTGTGACCGAGCCGCTCGGGCGCGACGGTCGAGAGGAAATGCCGCCCTTCGACGAGCATGTCGCTGGAGACGGCGAGATGCATTCCCGCTGCCGGCGCCAGCAGCGCGCAATCGTCGCCCATCCCCATGGCGGCGCGACCCGCCGGGCGGGCGAAATAGCGCTCGATCAGCTCGAATTCGCCGAGGTGGTCCATGGTCGGACAAGATCATAGGCGGGGCGTCGACAGCGGGCCCCGGGAAATATCGGTGCCCGGCTCAGGCGCGGTCTGCAATGATGGACGACCGCGGTGCCCTTGCCGCTTCCTGCCGCGACTCCAACCGGCCTCGAACCATGTCGACTTCCCTGCAACGAGCTGCCGAATTGCGCCGCGCCGCGCTCGACTATCACGAGTTTCCGACGCCGGGCAAGGTCGCCATCGCCGCGACCAAGCAGCTCCTCAACCAGCACGACCTCGCGCTCGCCTACTCGCCGGGCGTGGCTGCGGCCTGCGAGGAGATCGTCGCCGATCCGGCGAACGCCTTTCGCTACACGTCGCGCGGCAACCTCGTCGCGGTCATCACCAACGGCACGGCCGTGCTCGGCCTGGGCGACATCGGTCCGCTCGCGGCCAAGCCCGTGATGGAAGGCAAGGGCGTCCTCTTCAAGAAATTCGCCGGCATCGACGTGTTCGACATCGAGGTCAACGAGAAGAACCTCGACAAGCTGATCGATCTCATCGCCGCCCTCGAGCCCACCTTCGGCGGCATCAATCTCGAGGACATCAAGGCGCCCGACTGCTTCTACGTCGAGCGGGCGCTGCGCTCGCGAATGAACATCCCCGTCTTCCACGACGACCAGCACGGCACGGCGATCGTCGTCGGCGCCGGCGTGCTCAACGCGCTGAAGGTGAGCGGCAAGAAGATCGACGAAGTGAAGCTCGTCACCTCGGGCGCCGGCGCCGCCGCGCTCGCCTGCCTGGGCCTTCTCGTCAAGCTCGGCGTGCCGCGCGAAAACATCTGGGTCACCGATCTGGCAGGTGTCGTCTACGAAGGCCGCACCGAGCTGATGGACGAAGACAAGATCATCTACGCGCAGAAGACCGGGCACCGCACCCTGGCCGACGTGATGAAGGACGCGGACATCTTCCTCGGTCTGTCGGCCGCGGGCGTCCTCAAGCCGGAGATGGTCGCGACCATGCACGCCAATCCGGTCATCTTCGCCCTCGCCAATCCGACGCCCGAGATCCTGCCCGAGGAAGTGCACGCCGTTCGCAACGACGCCATCGTCGCGACGGGTCGTACCGACTACCCGAACCAGATCAACAACGTCCTCTGTTTCCCGTATATCTTCCGCGGCGCTCTCGACTCGGGCGCGACGACGATCACGGTCGAGATGGAGATCGCGGCGGTGCATGCAATCGCCGAGCTCGCGCAGGCCGAGCAGAGCGAAGTCGTGACCGCAGCCTATGCCGGCGCGACGCTCAGTTTCGGCCGCGACTACCTGATTCCGAAGCCGTTCGATCCGCGCCTGATGATGCGCATCGCGCCGGCCGTGGCCCTGGCCGCAGCCGAGTCGGGAGTCGCCGCGCGGCCGGTCGCCGACATGGACGCCTACAAGGAAAAGCTGCAGACCTTCGTCTATGCCTCCGGCACGACGATGCGGCCGATCTTCAGTCTCGCCAAGATGGCGCAGAAAAAGCGCGTCGCTTTCGCAGAGGGCGAGGAGGAGCGCGTGTTGCGGGCCGTGCAGGTCGTCGTCGACGAGAACCTGGCGCGACCGACGCTGATCGGCCGGCCGGAAGTGATCGCTCAGCGCGTCGCCAAGTTCGGCCTGCGCCTGCTCGCGGAGCGCGACTACGACCTCGTCAACACCGAGGACGACCACCGTTTCCGCAGCTACTGGCAGACCTATCACGGGCTGACGGCGAGAAAAGGCGTGACCGCGCAACTCGCCAAGATCGAGATGCGGCGCCGGCTGACCCTGATCGGCTGCATGCTGCTCAAGACCGGCGAAGTGGACGGAATGCTGTGCGGCACGTGGGGCTCGACCGCCATGCATCTGCACTACATCGATCAGGTGATCGGCCTGCGCGAAGGGGCCAAGACCTACGCCTGCATGAACGGCCTGATCCTGCCTGGCCGGCAGGTGATGCTGGTCGACACGCACGTCAACTACGACCCGACGGCCGAGCAACTCGCCGAAATCACCATCATGGCAGCCGAAGAAATGATGCGGTTCGGCATCCGGCCGAAGGCAGCCCTGCTCTCGCACAGCAACTACGGCTCGAGCAACCAGCCTTCGGCGTTGAAGATGCGCGAGGCGCTGGCCTTGCTGCACACGCGCGCGGCCTGGCTCGAAGTCGATGGCGAGATGCACGGCGACACCGCCCTCGACGGTTCGTATCGCCACGAGCTCATGCCGACCAGCCCGCTGACCGGAGAAGCCAACCTTCTGGTCCTGCCCAACATCGATGCCGCGAACATCAGCTACAACCTCCTGAAGACCGCCGCCGGGGGCGGCATCGCGATCGGCCCGGTGCTTCTCGGCGCTGCCCAGCCCGTCCACATCCTGACGCCATCGGCCACGGTTCGCCGGATCATCAACATGGCCGCCCTGACGGTTGCAGATGCCAATGCGGCTCGTTGAGCCCGGACCAGGCAAAGATGCCTTCTGGCCCACGGATTGACGGCGCCTCCGCTGCCCACAAAGGGAAATCCTCGTTGTATGCGCTAACTTAATCCCTGCTTCGAATGCCCCAAATTGTGGCAGAGGGTTGAGATTTCCGCCCCGCTTCGGTAACATCTGCGGCTTCAACGTTCAGGGATTCCCGTGGTTTTGATGGGTGGGCTGCAGCTGTGGCGGCCACTGCTCCGATGGGGGGCGGGGATCGGCGTCGCAGGATTCCTCGCACTCGGATCGGTTCACGCACGGGAGTCGGCACCGACGCTCGGCACGGTGCCTCTGGCGCAGTTGCCCGAGCAGGCTCGCGGGGTGCATCACCGGATCCTTTCGGGCGGCCCTTTTCGTTATTCGAAGGACGGCTCGGTGTTCGGAAACCGCGAAAGGATCCTGCCCTCCGAGCGGCGCGGCTTCTATCGCGAATACACCGTCGCCACGGCCGGTGCGCGCGATCGTGGCGCACGCCGCATCATTTGCGGCGGCAACGTGCCGACGGCGCCGGCCGCCTGCTACTACACCGGCGACCACTACGCCAGCTTCAACCGGATCACGCCATGAGCGCAGCAGCGATTTTTTTTGAACAGGAGGAACGTGACATGCTCTTGCAGACAGTCCGTCCAAACATCGTGCAGTCGATCCGCGCATACCGGGTCGACGACCTCATGCAGGCCGCGCGTCATGCGGACCAGCATTTTCTCTATGCGAATCTGACGATGGCGCAGTCGAAACAGGAAGTGCTCGAGAGCATCGCCGACGCGTTCCTCTTCCCGACCCATTTCGGCAAAAACCTCGACGCGCTCTACGACTGCATGACCGACCTCGTGCAGAAGGCCGGCGCGCAGCCCGGCTTCGTCGTCGTTCTCGAGCAGCTTCCCGACAACCCGCGGTTCGATCGCGAGGCGCGCGAGCAGCTGCTCGACGTGTTCCGTGATGCGGCCGACTACTGGGCGGAGCGCAAAGTACCGTTCAGGTGCTTCTATTCTTTTCAGTAGCCCGCTCCCAGGAAATAGGGTCATGGGAGCGGGCGACGGAAGTGGCCCCCGGCGTCAGCGACAAGAGCAGCATCGACAAGCCCGTCAAGGCAGCTGCGAAAACGGCAGCAAACAGCAGCTTCGGCGCCAACATGCCGTTGATGAGCAGCGCGTTCGACACGGCGATGTGGCTGAGCGCGGCCTGATCACCCGCGCTGGCCGGTAGACGTCGCTAGGTCGAGGCCAGCGACGCGGCCAGCGCCAGATACTCCTCGACCGGCACTTCCTCGGCGCGACGCTGTGTGTCGAAGCCGGCATCGGCGCCGCGCTCCTCCAGCCAGCGTCCGAGCGTGTGCCGCAGCAACTTGCGCCGCTGCGAGAAAGCGACTCTCACGAGCTCGCCCAGCACGGTGGCATCAACGCCTGCGCGTGCCGGCTTCGGCGTCATGCGAACGACCGCCGACCGGACCCGCGGCGGCGGATCGAAGGCCTCCGGCGGCACGTCGAGCACCGGCTCGATCTCGTAGCGCCATTGCAGCATCACGCTGAGACGCCCGTAGTCCTTGCCGTGCGGCGACGCGGCCATCCGAAGGGCGACTTCCTTCTGCAGCATGACGTGCTGATCGGCGATGTGCTCGACGGCCTCGAGCAGGTGAAAGAGGATGGGCGTCGAGATGTTGTACGGCAGGTTGCCGACGATGCGCAGCGCCTTCGCGTCGCCTCGAGACCGGGCCAGCGCGGCGAAATCGACGTCGAGCACGTCGGCTTCGATGACCTCGAGGCCTGGCGTTTTTCGCCATCGCGCGGCGAGGTCGCGATCGAGCTCGATGGCGCTGAGCGCGCCGCAGCGCTCGAGCAGCGGCAAGGTGATCGCACCGAGTCCCGGCCCGATCTCGACCAGCGCATCGCCCGGCTGCGGCGACACCGCATCGACGATCGCCTCGATCACGCCGGCGTCGACGAGAAAGTGCTGGCCGAAGCGCTTGCGCGGGCGATGCGCCACGGCGATGGAAAGGCCGCCTACTGCGGCGGATCGCGCAGCTCGATGTAGGCGCGGCCGCGCAGGTCGCGAACCCACTCGGCGTAGGCCGCCTCGAACTTCTGCTCGCGCAGGATGTTGCGCGCCTGCTCCCGCTGCTGCTTGCGATCGAGCGTGACCTGGCGCCGCTCGACCACCTGGATCAGGTGGATGCCGAAGCGGGTCGGGACCGGATCCGACACACCATTGACCGGCAGAGCGGCGAGCGCCTCCTCGAATTCGGGAACGAACTGGCCAGGAGACGCCCAGCCAAGATCGCCTCCCTGGGCCGCGCTGCCGTCTTCGGAGTTCGCGCGCGCCAGCTGCTCGAAGGTGCGCGATCCGCTGGCGATTTCGCGCTTGAATTGGGCCAGCCGCCGTGTCGCCGCCTCTGCTGTCAATTCCGCCGAAGGGCGCAGCAGGATGTGGCGGGCACGCACCTGTTGCACCGAGAACGCGCCGACGTCCTTGCGGTCGATGAGCTTGAGGATGTGAAAGCCGGCGCCGCTGCGCAGCGGCTCGGCCGCGACGTCGCCCGACTTGAGGAACCGCACCGCGCTCACGAACAGGTCGGGCAGCCGGCTCGCTGGCCGCATGCCGATCTCGCCGCCCCCGGCGCGGTTGCTGTCTTCCGACATGTCGCGCGCCACCACGGCGAAGTCCTCGCCGCCGCGAACCCGGCGCATGGCCTCCAGCGCACGCTGGCGCTTGGCCGCGACGACGCCGGCATCGGCACCGTCCGGGACGATGATCAGGATCTGGGCAACGTCGAGCTCGGTCGCGGCTCCGCTCGACGCCTGGCGCGCGTCGACGAGCGCGTCGATCTCGGCATCGCTGACCTTGATCCGGGCCGTCACTTCGTGTTCGCGCACGCGCTCGACCAGCAACTGGTCCTTCACGTTGTCGCGAAACTTCGCGTAGTCGACACCTTCCTGGCGCAGGCGGTCGCGCAACTGCGCCATCGTCAGCTGGTTCTGCGTCGCGACGTTGCCGACGGCACGATCGAGCTCGGCGTCGTCGACCCGGGAGTTGCTGTCGCGGGCATTGGTGATGAGCACGCGTTCGTCGATGAGCGAGTCGATCGCCTGCTTGCGCAACTCCGCCTGCGGCGGCAATGTCTGGTTGGCGCGGGCCGCCTCGTCGCGAAAGCGGGCGATGCGCTGCTGAACTTCCGCAGCCGTGACGAGCTCCTGGTTGACGACGGCGACGATGTAGTCGGCGGTCTGCGCGCCCGCGTGCAAGGCCAAGAAGCCGAGGGTGAGGCCGACCGCGAAGCGGCGCCAGGTCGAACGAAGTTCAGTCATACGGAGAGAAGGGGGAATTGGTCGTGCGCTCGTCGCGCAGGAGCTGGTAGCCGGAAATATTGTCCTTCAAGACCTTCAAAGGATTGGAGCCGAGCCGCGACAGGCCGACCAGCTCGAGTTGGAGCAGCAACCGGGTCGTCGCCTCGCTGCGGCCGGTGGAGAGACGTTCGACGACAACCCTGCCGATCCAGCAGCCGGCGTCGTATTCGAAGCCGACGATCGCATCGGTCAACCTGCTGTCGCGCGTACTGTAGTTGACCCTCCCGACGCTGTACAACGTTCCCCCGCAACCGCCGCCGCCGGCCGGCCGTTGCGCGGCCGGATCCGCAGGGGTTCTGCCATAGACCGGCCATTGCCAGCCGAGTTCCACCTGCTCCGACAACCCGCGTGCCAGGCGATAGTTGAAATTGACGGTGCGGAACGGCCCGGGCGAATAGCGAAAACCGGCCAGAGAGCCCTCGACCCGCCTGCTGTCGGCGTTGTATTGCTCCGTGACATCGAAGGTCCACCTCGGCAGGAGCGAGGTCGAGCCGGTGACCAGCACGTCGGAGAAGCGCTGCGTCAGCGGCGGCCCGTCCGGGGCGACGAGCTGATCGGGATTGGGCGTGACGCGCTGGTCGCGAAACAGATAGCGCTGGGCGATGCCGAGTCGCAAGGCTTCAGCGCCGGTGACGGGATCGAGGATGCGCGAAGTGACGCCCGCGGTCAGTTGATGCGAATCGGAGACCCGGTCGACGCCGGAGAAGGAGTTCTCCGTGAAGATGGAGTCGAAGTTGAAGTCCTTGCCGAAGGCATCGAAATTGGGCAGGTCATCCTGCTGCCGGTACGGCGTGTTGACGTAGAACAGGCGCGGCTCCAGCGTCTGCCGTACATCGCGCCCGAACAGGTTGGTGTCGCGCTCGAGCGTCCACGCGCTGTCGACGCTGACCGTTGGAATGACGCGCGTGGCGCTGCGTCGGCCGTCGGCGAGAGGCTGGTCGACCGAATAGGACGCCGCGTTGAAGGAGATTTTCGGCGTCAGCGTCCAGCCCGGCGTGTAGAACGGGCGGCTGATGCTGCCGAGCGCGTGCAGACGCGAGCCGGTCTGGCGAGTCGCCGGCAACGAGCCATCGGGGTTCAGCGCTCCGAGTGTTGAATCGTCGGGATTGGAGAAGCGGTTGAATTCGCTCTCGAACGTCACGTCGAATCCGTGACCCCAGGGTCCGGCGTAGCGGGCCCCGACCTGCGGCAGCCGATCGTACGGAGACGGCACGATGTTGGTCGTCGGATCGGTAGTCTGCAACACCTGCCATTGCAAGGTGCGGGCATAGGCGGTCCAGTCGCCGAACGGGCGCGACAGCTGGAAGTCGCTCGACAGCAGACGGGGCGTGTCGGTTTTCAGCTCGCCGGGAAAATCCTTCCAGTAGTCGTTGTCGGAGACACGCAGGGCGTGCGCAGTCGCGAAGATGCCGTAGGGCAGGAGACCTTCGTGGTTGAAATGCAGCGCGAAACGCGAACGCTGCGCCACCATGTCGTCGGGCAGGATCTTGTAGTCGATGTCGCCGGCATACGTCGGCTCCAGGTAGCGGAACTCGCTCTCGAGCGCATAGCCGCGGCGCAGGCTTCCCGACGGGGTGAACGTCGCGTCGCGATTCGGCGCGATGTTCCAGTAGTACGGGATCGCAAGCTGAAACCCGCTCTTGCTGTCGAGGCCGATGCTCGGCGGCAGAAAGCCCGACTTGCGCTCGTCGTTCAGCGGAAAGCTGAGCACCGGCGACGCGAGGATGGGCACGCCGTAGAAGCGCAGCACGGCGTCGCGCGCGATGCCCTGGTTCGTCTCGTTGTCGATGCTGATGCTGCTCGCCTTCAGGATCCACACCGGGTCGGCGCCATCCTCGGCCACGCAGCTGGAATACGTGGCGTCGGTGGCCGTGGAGCGCTGGTCGTCGATGAACTCGATGCGCGATGCCTTGCCGCCCGCGCCGGTGCGGGCGAAGCGATAGGTCGGCGTCTGGAAGAAGCCCTCGAAGCGCTCGACCTTGAGTTGCAGCTCCGGGCCGGCGAAGGTGTTGCCGTCTCGGCTGACGATGACGTGTCCGGTCGCGTGCGCAAGGTCTTCGGCCTGGTCGTAAGTGAGCCGGTCGGCGCGGATGACGACGCCGGCACGCCGGAACTCGACGTCGCCCTCGAGCTCCGCGTCGAGATCCGGGCGGCCCTTGAGCTGGCGGGCGCGCAGGATGACGGGCAGCGCCCGGCCGGCGTCGCCGCGCGCGGGCGCCAGCAAGGTGGGCGCGCTGCGCAGCTCGATCCCTGAAGCGGCGCTGGCAGCCGGCGCGGGCGCAGCAGGAGGCGTGGCGGCAGCAACGCCGGAGGCAGGCACGACAGGGACCGAGGCGCCCGTTGCCGCCGACGCAGCGGCGTCGGTGGCGACAGCCGGTTGCGCAAATGCGGTCTCTTGCGGGGCGATGGCGACGATCGCGATGCCGGCCACCAACAGCGCCGCCCTGGCGGGGCCGGCCGCGGCGCACGCGCGGCGGCCAGCGCGTCGTGCGGCGCTTGCGGCGGGGCGAACCACAGCTTGGCGGGGGAAAAGACGCACGAGGCGTGGGCAGAGCGCGGGCTGAAGCGCCGGAAGGCGCGAAGCCGGCTTGTGCATCGAAGCGCTGCCGGACGAGGCGGCGACCCGCGACGAGCGCGAAGCACCGATTTGTAGAATCGATTATCCACGCGGCTGCATCCCGGCTGCCTCCTGCACGCCACACTTCCAGGCCGTGAAACCTCTTCTTCCACACCTTTGCATTGCCTGGCCGAGCGACGAGCGCGAAAGCGCCTTTGCTGCCTGGCTGGATCGCGTCGCGCCGGCCCACCGCATCGTCGTCGCATCGCTGCGCGTGGCCTCCAGCGACGCCAGCTTTCGCCGTTACTTCCGGGTGGGTCTCGAGGCCGGCGGCAGCCTCATCGTCATGGATGCGCCACCGCCGCAAGAGGACGTGCGGCCCTTCATCCACGTCGCCGGTCTGATCGGCGACGCAGGGCTGCACGCACCGCGGGTCCGAGAAGCCGACGTCGAGAACGGCTTTCTCCTGCTCGACGACCTGGGCGATTCGCTCTATCTCCGCGCCCTGCTCGACGCCCAGGACAGCGGCGACAACAGCCGGGCAGACGCCCTGATGCGCGACGCGATCGCCGCGCTGATCGTCTGGCAGCGGGATATCCCGTCCGATTCGCTGCCGCCGTACGACGACGCGCTGCTGCGCCGCGAGCTGGCGCTTTTCCCGGATTGGTGCGTTGCTCGCGAATGCGCGGCCACGTGGTCGCCGGCCGAGACCGCCATCTGGAACGACGCCTGCGATCGGCTCGTCACCAGCGCGCTGGCGCTGCCGCGCGTCACCGTCCATCGCGACTGGATGCCGCGCAACCTGATGGTTGCCGATCCCAATCCCGGCATCCTCGACTTCCAGGACGCCGTCTCGGGCCCGATCGTCTACGACGTCGCCTCGCTGCTGCGCGACGCCTTCGTCTCGTGGGACGAGGAGCAGGAGATCGACTGGGCGGTGCGCTACTGGCAGGCCGCGCGCAAGGTCGGTTTGCCGGTCGATGCCGATTTCGGCGAGTTCTGGCGCGCGCTCGAATGGATGGGGCTGCAGCGCCACCTCAAGGTCCTGGGCGTCTTCTCGCGCCTCAAGCACCGCGACGGCAAGCCTGCCTACAGCGCCGACCTGCCGCGCTTCTTCGCCTATGCGCACAAGGTCGCGTCGCGCTATTCGACCTTGCGGCCGCTCGGCAGGCTGCTCGAGCCCTTGATGGGGACCGCGCGCGTCGAGATCTTCGCCTAGCGCCTGTTCGCAGCGACCGCGGGCCGCTCTCGATTGGAAGGGTGCCCCGCCCGTCGACAATCCGCTGCCGCGACGACCATGCTTCGCCTCACCGAACTGCGCCTTCCGCTCGACCACGAGCCCGCAGCACTGCGTGCGGCGATCGTCGCGACGCTCGACATCGATGCCGGTGCGCTGCGCACCTTCGAGGTCGCTCGGCGCGGCTACGACGCGCGCAAGCGTTCGGCGATCGTTCTCGTCTACACGGTCGACTGCGACGTCGCCGATGAAGCCGCGGTGCTGGCGCGCCATTCCGGCAAGGCGCATGTCCGGGCCGCTCCCGACATGCGCTACGGGTTCGTCGCGCAAGCGCCGGCCGACTTCGCCGCCGCCGGCACGCCGCGCCCGGTCGTGGTCGGTTTCGGTCCCTGCGGCCTGTTCGCCGCGCTCCTGCTGGCGCAGATGGGCTGTCGTCCGCTCGTGATCGAACGCGGCCGCGCCGTGCGCGAGCGCACCAGGGACACCTGGGCACTTTGGCGACGCGGCGTGCTCGATCCGGAATCGAACGTGCAGTTCGGCGAAGGCGGAGCCGGCACGTTCTCGGATGGCAAGCTGTGGAGCCAGATCAGCGATCCTCGGCATCTGACGCGCAAGGTCATCGCGGAGTTCGTCAAGGCCGGCGCGCCCGAGGAGATCGCCTGGGCCGCCAAGCCGCACATCGGCACGTTCCGTCTCGTCGGCGTCGTCGAGACGATGCGCCACGAGATCGAGCGGCTGGGCGGCGAGGTGCGCTTCGGCCAGCGCCTGGTCGACGTGCGCATCGAAGCAGGCCGGGTGCGCGGCGTCGTGACGGCGCGCGCCGACGGCGTGCGCGACGAGATCGACGCTGCCCAGGTCGTGCTCGCGCTCGGCCACAGCGCCCGCGACACCTTCCAGATGCTGCACGAGCGCGGCGTCGCGATGCAGGCCAAGCCGTTCTCGATCGGCTTTCGGATCGAGCATCCGCAGGGCCTCATCGACCGCGCCCGCTTCGGTCGAAACGCGGGCAACCCGCTGCTGGGCGCGGCCGACTACAAGCTCGTGCACCACGCAAAGAACGGACGCTCGGTCTACAGCTTCTGCATGTGCCCGGGCGGCACCGTCGTCGCCGCGACGTCCGAGCCGGGCCGCGTCGTCACCAACGGCATGAGCCAGTACTCGAGGAACGAGCGCAACGCCAACGCCGGCATCGTCGTCGGCATCACCCCGCAAGACTATCGCGCCGCCGGCACGACCGGCGAGGTCAGCCCGCTCGACGGCATCGCCTTCCAGCGCACCTGGGAATCGCGCGCATTCGTGCTCGGCGGCGAAAACTATGCGGCGCCCGGCCAGCGCGTCGGCGATTTTCTGGCCGGACGCGCCTCGACCGGCTGGGCAAGCGTGCAGCCTTCGTACCGGCCGGGCGTCCTGCCGACCGACCTCGCTGCGTCGGGTCGCGAGAGCCTGCCGCGCTACGCCATCGACGCCATCCGCGAGAGCCTGCCGGCGTTCGCGAAACAGATCGAGGGCTTCGCCATGGACGACGCCGTGCTCACCGGCGTCGAGACGCGGACATCGTCACCCTTGCGGATGCCGCGCGGCAAGGACCTGCAGAGCGTCAACGTCGCCGGCCTCTACCCGGCCGGCGAGGGCGCAGGTTATGCCGGCGGCATCATGTCGGCGGCGGTCGACGGGATCGAAGTGGCGGAAGCGGTCGCACGCGCGATCGTCGCGTCATAAGCCGACGCCCGAAACGATTCAAAACGTGAAGCCGCGTTGAACGTCAGGGGCAGGCCGCCATCACCTGCGCGACCGCCGCGGTCAACTTCTTGCCGTACGGCACGTGCAGGAACTCGTTCGGCCCGTGCGCATTGCTCTTCGGGCCGAGGACGCCGCACACCATCATCTGCGCCGCCGGGAAGCTCTTCTGCAGCATGCTCATCAGCGGGATCGTGCCGCCCTGGCCGATGTAGCCGCAGGGCGCGCCGAAGTGCGCGTGCGAGGCGCTGTCGAGCGCCTGTTGCAGCCACGGTGTCAGGCTCGGCGCGTTCCAGCCGGTCGCGCCTGCCGCGCCGACGCGGCCGTCGGCATGAAAGGTGACCTTGGCGTTGTAGGGAGCGTTGTCTTCGAGCAGCGCCTTGATCGCCTGCGCCGCGTCGTTGCCGTCGATCAGCGGCGGGATGCGCAGGCTCAGCTTGAACGCGGTGTAGGGGCGCAGCACGTTGCCGGCATCCCTGAACGCGGGCATGCCATCGACGCCGGTCACCGACAGCGTCGGCTTCCAGGTGCGGTTGATGAGCGCCTGCACGGGATCGGTCGTCGTCGGAATGGTGAG
>DAIMIM010000007.1:0-17893 GCA_036722755.1 Caldimonas sp.
CGGAACGGGTTGATGATGGCGAGCGGCCCGAACGGCTCCTCGTTCATCGCCTTGGCGTCGTTCGACAGCTCGGTGACGACCGTGGGCTCCCAGAAGTTGCCCTTGTCGCCGATCGAATGGCCGCCAGTGCGCAGCTTGGCGCCATGCTTGCCGGCATCTTCGACGTTGGCTTCCATCGCCTTGCTGCGCCGCGGATTGGCGAGCGCGCCCATCGTGATGCCAGCCTCGAGGCCGTCGCCCACCTTGAGCCGCTTGGTGTTGGCGACGAACTGCTCGACGAAGCTGTCGTAGACACCCTCCTGGACGAGGAATCGCGTCGGCGAGATGCAGACCTGGCCGGCGTTTCGGAACTTGCTCGCGGCCATCACCTTGGCCGCGATCACCACGTCGGCGTCGTCGAACACGATCACCGGCGCGTGGCCGCCCAGCTCCATCGTGATGCGCTTCATGTGCAGGCCGGCGAGCGCGGCGAGCTGCTTGCCGACCACGGTCGAGCCGGTGAACGACATCTTGCGGATGACCGGGTGCGGGATCAGGTACGACGAGATCTCCGCCGGGTCGCCGTAGACCAGGCCAATGGTTCCCGGCGGCACGCCGGCATCGGCGAAGGCGCGGATCAGCTCGGCCGGCGAGGCCGGCGTTTCCTCGGGCGCCTTGATGATGATCGAGCAGCCCGCGGCGAGGGCGGCCGAGAGCTTGCGAACGATCTGGTTGATCGGGAAGTTCCACGGCGTGAACGCGGCGACCGGGCCGACCGGCTCCTTGACGACGAGCTGGTAGACGCCCTCGGCGCGCGCCGGAATGACGCGGCCGTAGGTGCGGCGGCCTTCCTCGGCGAACCAGTCGATGGTGTCGGCACCGTTCATGATTTCCATCTTCGCTTCGGCCAGCGTCTTGCCTTGCTCCATCGTCATGTAGGCGGCGATGGTGTCGATGCGCTCGCGCACCAGGTTGGCGGCCTTGCGCATGATCTTCGAACGCTCGTAGGCCGAGACCTTTTTCCAGACGGCGAAGCCCTTCTCCGCCGCTTCGAGGGCGCGGTCGAGATCGGCGCGTTCGGCCCAGGCGAACTTGCCGATCGCCTGGCCGGTCGCAGGGTTCATGACCGCGTGTGTGCGGCCCGCGGCAGCGTCGCTCCAGGCGCCGTCGATGTAGAGCTGGGTGTTGGGGTACATGGTTGCTTCTCGCTGGAAAGGATCGCCGGCGATGGCCGGGCGCGACCCGTGACTATGACTTGAGATCGATCTCCATGTGCACGAAGTCGCCTCGGTAGGTGACCTCGCCGAGGTAGATCACGCGCCGCTTCGGCCCGGTGAAGACGCGCCGCACGTCGGCCACCGGCGCGTTGACGGTGACGCCGAGATGCCGCGCGACCTCGAGATCGGCGGTCGAGATGGTCAGCACCTGGCGCGCGGTGACGATCTTGACCGATGGCATCGCCATCAGCAGCGGGATCACGGTTTCCTTGCGAAAGCGCATCGGGTGGCGACGAAAGATCTCGGCATCGAGGTAGATGTCGATGACGCAGTAGGGGCGCCCATCCCGCGCATGGATGCGTCGCATGTAGACGTATTTCGGCGCCGGCGTGCCGTCGGCTTCGGTGAGCAACGGGCTGCGCGTCGACTCGTCGATGTTGAGGATCGTCGGATGCGTGTCGCGGTAGACGTCGGACAGGTTCTGCAGCGTCGTCTCGACGCGCAGCCACCGGTTGGCCTGCGGCGCGCCGGTGACGAAGGTGCCGCGGCCGCGCTGCGGCGAGACCAGGCCGTCGCGCGTCAGCCGCTCGATCGCCTGGCGCACGGTGACGCGCGCGACCTCGAACTCGTCGACGAGCTTTTCCAGAGATGGCAGCTTCTCGCCTCGCTTCCACATGCCCTTGAGGATGCGCTGGCGGAACAGGTCTGCCAGCTGCACGTAGAGCGGCGACTGGGCGTTGTCGAGAATCATGCGGCGACGGCCGGCCTGGCGCGAACGGCGTCGGCGGAGCGGCCGGCGTCTTCGAGCACGAGCGCCGCGCCCTTCTCGCCGATCATGATCGCGGCGGCATTGGTGTTGGTCGAGACGAGGCGCGGCATCACCGACGCATCGATGACGCGCAGGCCGTCGACGCCGCGCACACGCAGCCGCTCGTCGACGACGGAGCGCTGATCGCCACCCATGCGACACGTTCCGGCCGGATGGAACACCGTGCCGCCCTTCGTCCGCGCGAACGACTCGAGCGCGGAGGCGCTGGCGACGTCGTTGCCGGGCAGGTACTCGTCCCGGGTCACGAGATCGCGGAACGACGGCTGCGCGTAGATCTCGCGCAGGATGCGCAGCCCGGCGACCAGCGTCTTCGCGTCGCGCGGCTCCGTCAGGTAGTTCGAGACGATGCGCGGCGGCGCCAGCGGGTCGGCGGAGCGGATCTGCACCGTGCCCTTGGAGTCGGGCCGGCATTGCGTCGCCGAGGCCGAGAAGCCCGAGAAGCGGTGCAGCGGGTCGCCAGGCTTGTCGACCGAGAGCGGCATGACGTTGAAGAGCACGTCGGGCCGGCCAGCGTCGGCATGCTCGGTGGCGACGAGGCCACCCACCTGTCCCGCTCCAACCGTCAGCGGGCCGCGGCCCTGGAACAGCCACTGCGCGCCCATCTGCGCGAGGCGCAGCGGATTGCGCACGTCGTCGTTCAGCGAATGGCGCTCGCGCAGCTTGACGATCACGCGCGCCTGGTAGTGGTCCTGCAGATTCGCGCCGACCTCGGGCGCATCGGCGACGACGACGACACCATGGGCGCGCAACAGGGCCGACGGCCCGATGCCGGAGAGCTGCAGCAACTGCGGCGACTGCAACGCACCGGCCGCGACGATCACTTCGCCGTCGGCGCGCGCGATCTTCTTCTCGCCGCCCTGGAGCCACTCGACACCGACCGCCCGGCCGCGCTCGACGAGCACGCGCGTCGCCAGCGCGCCGGTCGCGACGATCAGGTTCGCGCGTTCGCGCACCGGCGCGAGGAACGCCGTCGCCGCATCGCAGCGCCAGCGCCCGCGCAGCGTCAACTGGTAGCGGCCGACGCCTGCGGAACCAGCGCCATTGAAGTCGTCGTTGCGCGCGTAGCCGGCCTGCTCGGCCGCATCGAGCCAGGCCTCGCAGTACGGATGGTCGTTGCGCAGGTCCGAAACGCCGAGCTCGCCCGAGCCGCCGTGGTACGCGCTCTCGCCGCCCTCGTAGCGCTCCGAGCGCTTGAAATGCGGCAACACCTCGCGGTAGCCCCAGCCCCTGGCGCCGAGCGCTGCCCAGTCGTCGAAGTCTTCGTGCTGGCCGCGGATGTAGAGCAGGCCGTTGACGATGCTCGAGCCGCCGAGCGCCTTGCCGCGCGGCCAGACGATGTCGCGGCTGCCCGTGGCGGCCTGCGGCTCGACCGCGAACTGCCGGGTGAAGCGCGGGTCGTAGATGGTCCGGAAGTAGCCGACCGGCAGGCGCAGCCAGAAGTTCCGCGCCTCGCCGCCGGCTTCGAGCAGCAGCACGCGCCTGCCGTTCGCGCTGAGGCGATTGGCCAGCACGCAGCCGGCCGAGCCCGCGCCGACGACGATGTCGTCGTACGTCGCCGGCCTCACCGGCGTCATGCCTTGACCGTCTGCAGGTAGAGACTGGGATCGAAGTAGGTCGAGGCCGGCACCGGGCTGGCGATGTTGCCGGCCACCGCGAAGAAGTCGGTCACCTGCTGCAGCCACTTCGTCACCGTGCCGTCGGCGAAGCGCGTGCGCCATTCCGACGCGGTGTAGTACTTGGAGAACTTCATCGACTCCTTGAAGTCGGCGAGCGGCACGTCCTTGTACTGCGTCTTCTGCAGTGTCTCGGCGGCGCCGTCGAAATTGGCCAGCATGGCGTCGTTGATCTCGGCCCAGGCGGCGATGATCGACGCCAGCACGGGTTTGTTGCTCTCGAAATAGTCGTTGCGCGCCGCCCAGCCGTCGATGATCGCGGCCTGCGGGAAGAACGCCGAGGCGTCGATGAGCTTGCGCGCGCCGGGCACCTTCTGCTTGACGATCGAATCGAACGGCACCCACAGCGCCACCGCCGGCACCGCGCCGGAGACGAACGAGGTCACCGCTTCGGCCATGCGCTGGTTGACGATCTGCACGTCCTTGGTCGGATCGAGCTTGGCCGAGCGCAGCGCCCGGTCGAGGAAGACGTGCGCGGTGGTGCCGGTCGTCGTCGAGATCTGCCGGCCCTTGAGATCGGCGATCGTCTTGATGGCGTCGTCGCGGACCCAGAGCTGCGCGGTCGCGTACTCGATGTCGTTGACGAGGAAGACCTTGCCCTGGCCGCGCGCCGGAAAGTTGGAGATCACGGCGCCGGTCGAGAGCACGTCGAGGCTGCCGCCGATCATGGCCTGGAACAGCTCCAGGCCGGTCGTAAACTGCACCAGCTCGAGGTCGAGACCGTGCTTCGCCCACGCGCCCGATTGCTGACCGATCCAGATCTGGCCATCGACGGCCGGCGTGTGCAGATAGCCGACGCGGACTTTGGTTCTCGCTTGCGCGAAGGCGGCGATCGCACTGGACGCGAGCGTCGCGGCGGCGCCCGCTTGCAAGAGGGTTCTGCGGCGAAGGGTCATGGTGTCTCCTTGGGTGTGGTTCGTGGATCGGGGGGTCGTTGAACGAGGGCCGCGGGCGGTCGCCGGCATCAATCGGCCAGGCGCACGGCTTGGCGCGCCTGCGCCGCGTACTCTTCCATCACGAGCGCGCGGATCTCGGCGCGCAAGGCGGCGAAGCGCGGGTCGCTCTGCACGCTTTCCGTGCGCGGGTAGCCGAACGGCACGTCGACGATCGTGCGCACGCGCGCCGGCCGCGCCGTCACGACGACGATGCGCGACGAGAGATAGATCGCCTCGTCGACCGAGTGGGTGATGAGCAGCACCGTCTTGCCCTCGGCCTCGAGCACGTGCAGCAGCAGGTCCTGCATGGCGCTGCGCGTCTGCGCGTCGAGCGCGCCGAAGGGCTCGTCCATCAGCAGGAACTGCGGCCGGACGGCGTAGGCGCGGGCGAGCGCGAGGCGCTGCCGCATGCCGCCCGAGAGATGCTTCGGATGGTGGTCGGAGAAGTCGGCAAGGCCCATCAGCGCCATGTAGCGCCGGCAGATCGCCTCACGCTCGGCCGCGGGCGTGCGGCTCGCCGCGAGCCGGAGCCCGAACTCGATGTTGCCGCGCACCGTGAGCCACGGAAAGACGCCGTACTCCTGGAAGATGACGCCGCGATCGGGGCCCGGGCCGGCGACCGGCTTGCCGTCGAGCAGCACGCGGCCGCTCGTCGGCTGGACGAAGCCGCCGACGATGTTCATCAGCGTCGTCTTGCCGCAGCCCGACGGGCCGATGACGGAGACGAACTCGCCGTTGTCGATGTCGAAGCTGACGTCCTCGATGACGCGCATCGGCCCGGCGGCGGTCGGAAAGTCGACGCTGACGTGATCGAAACGGATCCGTGCCGCGGCACCGCTCGACGCGGCGCCAGCGCCGGGAGCGGGCACGGCGGCGGCCGTGGCGCTCATGCGATCCGGTCCTGCCAGGCGACCAGGCGGCGACTCGCGGCGCGCAGCAGCAGGTCCATAGTCAGCGCGATCAGGCCGATCGAGATGATGCCGACGTAGACGATGTCGAGCTGGAAGAACGACGACGCGTTCTGGATCAGCGCGCCGAGGCCCTGCTGCGCGGCGATGAGCTCGGAGGCGACCAGGGTCGCCCAGGCGACGCCGAGGGCGACGCGGATCGAGGTGAGGATGTGCGGCACCGTGAGCGGCACGATCACCTTGGCGAAGATCTCGAAGTCGTTGGCGCCGAGCGTGCGCGCGACGCGAACGAAGATCGGGCTGATCTGGGCGATGCCCTCGTACATGACGATGACCGCGGCGAAGAACGACGCATAGAACAGGATCACCGTCTTGGCCAGCTCGCCGATGCCGAAGTAGACGATGACGAGCGGGATCAGCGCGATCGGCGGCAAGGCGCGAAAAAAATTGATCACCGGATCGATGAAGCCGCGCAGGCCGCGGTACCAGCCCAGGCAAAAACCCACCGGCACCGCGCAGACGACGCCGAGCGCAACGCCGACGACGACGCGCCGGGTCGACATCCACACGTCCATGCCGAGCCGGTCGTGCGCCAGCACGATGAATTTCTCGAGCACCGCGTGCGGCGCCGGCACGAGCGCGGGATTGACGAGCCCGGTGAGACGAACGCCATACCAGAGGGCGACGATCAGGGCCCAGGGCGCGACGACGAGCAGCACGCGCGACAGTGCGCGCGAGGCGATCGGGAACCGGGAACTTGCGGGCATCAGAGCTTAAACGTACTATAGACCATACTTTTATAACTCGGTCCATGCCGGTCGTCCATCCGTTGCAGCCCTTGCCCGAGATTGCGGTCCGACTGGCGCGGCTCGACGCCTTCGTCTTTCGCGTCGCCATCGCGACGCCGGTTCGCACCTCGTTCGGCGCCATGCTCGACCGGCCCGCCGTCGTCGTGCGTGCCGAAGACGCCGACGGCGCCGTCGGCTGGGGCGAGGCCTGGGGCAACTTTCCATCGTGCGCCGCCGAGCACCGCGCCCGCCTCGTCGAGACACTGATCGCCCCGCTCGTGGTGGGCAAGCCGTTCGCCTCGGCCGCGGCGGCGTTCGCGGAGCTGACCAGCCGCACCGCCGTCCTAGCGCTGCAGGCGGGCGAGCCCGGCCCGATCGCGCAGGCGATCGCCGGCGTCGACCTCGCACTCTGGGATCTGGCCGCCCGGCGCGCCGGCGTGCCGCTCTGGCGTCTGCTCGGCGGGCGGAGCGGGCGGATCGCCGTCTATGCCAGTGGCATCAACCCCGATCGGCCAGAGGAGGTCGTCGCGGCGAAGGCAGCCGAAGGCCACCGCGCCTTCAAGCTGAAGGTCGGCTTCGACGATGCGCGCGACCTCGACAACGTGCGCGAGGTGAGGGCGCAGATCGGCGAGCACGCCGCGCTCATGCTCGATGCCAACCAGGCCTGGTCGCCCATCGACGCGCGGCGCATGGCGCAGGCGGTCGAGCCGTTCGCGATCGGCTGGCTCGAGGAGCCCCTGCGCGTCGACACGCCGCTGCCGACCTGGCAGGCCCTGCGCGCCGCCACGCGCGTGCCGCTCGCCGGCGGCGAGAACCTGATCGGCGACGACGCGTTCGGCGCCGCCATCGACGGCGGCGCCCTGTCCGTCATCCAGCCCGACGTCGCGAAGTGGGGCGGCATCTCCGGTTGCTGGCGCGTGGTCGATGCGATTCGCAGCGCCGGCCTGCGCTTCTGCCCGCACTATCTCGGCGCCGGCATCGGCCTGCTCGCGTCGGCGCACCTGCTCGCCGCCGTCGGCGGCGACGGCATGCTCGAGATCGACGCGAACGCCAATCCCTTGCGCAGCGCGCTGAGCGGGCCGCTCGCAACCATCGACGCCGGCGCCGCCGAGCTCGGCACGGCGCCGGGCCTCGGCGTCGAGGTCGATCTGAGCAGCCTGCGCGCACTCTGCACGGTGCGCTGAGCGACCGATGCCGATCGCCCGCGCCCGCCGCGGCTACCATCTCCGGACATGACGCAATCCACCCGCATTCCCGGCATACGCCTGCTGCATTCGCCCGGCCCGACACGGGTGCCCGACGAAGTCGTCAACGCGATGGCGCGCCAGCCGACCGACCTCGGCGACGCGCGCCTGCACATGATGATCGCCGCCTGCGATGCCGGCATGAAGGCGCTGCTTCAGACCGAGCGCGCCGACGTCTTCTTCTATGCCGCCAACGGCCACGGCGGCTGGGAGGCCGTCATCGCCAACCTGGTGGCGCCGGGCGCTTCCGTCCTGGTGCCCGGCACCGGACATTTCTCCGACGGCTGGGCCGAGCAGGTCGAGGCGTTCGGCGGAACGGCCGTGCGCACCCCCTACGTCGAAGGGCTGCCGATCGACCCGGCGGCGGTGGAAGCGGTGCTGCGCGGCGACACCGCGCACCGCATCGGCGCCGTCTTCGTCGTCCACACCGACACGGCCAGTGGCACCACCAGCGACCTGCAGGCGCTGCGCCGCGCCATCGACGCCGCCGCCCATCCGGCGCTCTACGTGGTCGATGTCGTCGCATCGCTCGGCGCCGCCCCGTTCGCGATGGACGCGCTGGGCATCGACGTCGCCGTCGGCGCCTCGCAGAAAGGCTTGATGGTGCATCCCGGCCTCGCCTTCGTGGCCGCCGATGCGCGGGCGATGGAGGCGGCGCGGCGCAACCCCACGCCACGCTTCTACTGGGACTGGGAGCGCCGCCGCAGCGAGCATTCGTATGGCAAGTTCTGCGGCACGCCGCCGCTCGCGCACATCGCCGGCCTCGAAGCCGCGCTCGGCCTGATCGCCGCCGAAGGGATCGCCAATGTGCATGCCCGGCATGCGCGGCTGGCCCGCGCGGTGCAGGCGGCGGTCGGCCGCTGGGCCGACGGCGGAGCGCTTCGCCTGTTCACGAGCGTCGAAGCGGCGCGATCGGTCTCGGTCACGGCGATCGAGGTCTCGCCCGGCATCGACCCGGAGGCCTTGCGCACGGTCGCGCGCGAGCGCTTCCAGGTGGCGGTCGCCGGCGGCCTCGGCCCCTTGTCCGGCCGTGTCTTTCGCATCGGCCATCTCGGTGACATGAACGAGGCGATGATCCTCGGCTGCCTCGCCGGTATCGAGGCGGCGATGCAGGTCCAGAAGATTCCCTACGGGCGCCACGGCGTCGACGCCGCGATCGCATCGCTCCTGGACACGGCGACCTGAGGCCGGGCGCCGCGCTAGCGGCGTGCTTCGATCGCCCGTGTCGCGATCGGCCGCCCGAGCGCAGTCGACAGCAGCGCCGCGATGTCGCCGTCGGACCGGCCGATCTTGCGCAGCTGGTCGATCTCGCCGCCGAGCATGGCGACGAACGATGCCACCGTGAACGCCTCTGGAGCCAAGCCCATCGACGCACGCAGCGCGTGCTGCGCGCGCACCAGGTCTTCGGCGCTGAAGGCGGCTTCGGCGGCCCGGTCGGCGCCGCGCCTGCCGGGCTGCTTCGGCTGCGCCAGCAGCTTCGCGATCTCCTCGACCAGCACGTCCGCATCTTCGGCCTTGGTGAGAAAGACGTCGTAGTCGGAGAAACGCTCGCGCACCCAGTGCTCGTCGAGACCGGTGTGGATGACGATGTAGAGCTCGGCCGTCTTCGCCGCGGCGCGCAGCGTCTGCGCGACCTCGATGCCGCTCATGCCGGGCATCGAGATGTCCAGCACCACCAGGTCGAAGGGCTTCACCGCGGCCGCGGCCGCGGCCAGCGCCGCCTGCCCGTGCTTGGCGGTCACGACCTGGTGCCCTTCGTATTCGAGCATCAGCTTCAGGACTTCGAGGATGTCCCAGTCGTCCTCGACGACCAGGATGCGGCCGCCCTTCGGCTTGTCGCGGCGAGTGGCGCTCACCGGGCTGCCTCCGGCATCGAGCCGACCGGCGCCTCCTGCGGCGCTGCCGGCTTGTCGCGGGCGCTGCGCGGCAGCCGCACCACGAAGGTCGTGTGCGCGCCGTCGCCGGCGCTCACCTCGACCTCGCCGCGGTGGGCGGCGACGATCTGCCGGACGATGTAGAGGCCGAGGCCGAGCCCGTCGCCGCGCGCCGAGGGCTCGTCGCGGCCGCGAAACGGATCGAAGATGTGCGGCAGCAACGCGGCCGGGATGCTGCCGGCGTTGGACACCGAAAACACGACCGCGGCCGGGTCGCGACCGTCGAGCGACGCTCTCACCACGCCGTTCGCATTGCCGTGGCGCAGCGCATTGCCGATCAGATTGGAGGCCACTTGAGCCAGGCGGTCGCTGTCCCATTCGCCGGTGAAGTCGCCCTCGGCGTGCCACACGATGGTTCGGTCCGGGTGCGCCGACACGCACTCCTCGACGACCCGCTTCAACGGCGGCGCCAGGTCGCCGTGGACACGCCGCACGGCGATGCCGCCGCCGATGCGCGAGCGCGCGAGGTCGAGCATGTCCTCGATCATGCGGCTCATGCTCCTCGCGCTCGACAGCGCGCGTCCGGCGATGCGGCGCAGGTTGTCGTCGCCGGCCTTCTTCTCGAGGACCATGGTGGCCATGACGATCGCCGACAGCGGCCCGCGCAGGTCGTGGCCGAGCATGGCGGTGAAGAGCTCGTTGGTGCGCAGCGTCTCGGTCCGCTCGCGCAGCTCCTCGGCGAGCTGGAGCTTTTGCCGGTGGAGCTGGAAGAAGACGCGCGCCTTGCTCTTGAGCACGTGCGGCTCGATCGGCTTGAGCAGGAAGTCGACGGCGCCGCTGTCGTAGCCCTTGAAGACGCGGCGCTGGTCGCCGAGCCCGGCGGTGACGAAAATGATGGGAATGTGGCGCGTGCGCTCGCTGCCGCGCATCAGCTCGGCCAGCTCGAAGCCGTCCATCTCGGGCATCTGAACATCGAGCAGCGCCAGGGCCACCGTGCGCACCAGCATGAGCTCGAGCGCTTCGGCACCTGAGCGCGCGCGCAGGACCTCGACGCCCGGCTCGTCGAGCAAGGCCTCGAGGGCGATCAGGTTGTCCTCGAGATCGTCGACGATCAGGCAGGTGATGGAGGGCGTCGTCATGGTCTGGCCACGGAGTATCCGGGCGGGCCGACTGCGCGTCCGCTGCCGGCCGGCGTTGCGGTGTCCAGCGTGCGAAGAAGCAGGACGATGCCGTCGAGCTCGAGCACGTGCGACGGCGCGAAGCGCTTCAGGGCCGACGCCGGCATCTGCGACGAGTGCGCGCCGTCCGGGTGCTGCACGACGGTCACGCCGCCTGCGCGCTGGATCGCGGCCGCGCCCTCGGCACCGTCTTCATTGGCGCCGCTGAGCAGGATGCCGAGCAGGCGTTGGCGGTAGAGATCGGCGGCCGACTCGAACAGCACGTCGATCGAGGGCCGCGAGAAATGGACCGGCTCGTCGGCCGAGAGCGAAAGCTGCGGACCGTCGTCGAGCAGCAGGTGGTAGTCGGGCGGCGCCAGGTAGACGGTGCCGGGCTCGACCGGTTCCTTGTCTTCGGCTTCGCGAACCGGCAGGGCGCATTTCGGCTGGAAGATCTCGACCAGCAGGCTCGGCCGCTCGCGCGGCAGGTGCAGGACGACGAAGACCGCCGCCTTCAGGCTGCGCGGCAGCGCCGGCAGCAGCCAGGACAACGCTTCGACGCCGCCCGCCGACGCGCCGATGACGATGGCATCGATCCGACCTGCAAGCGACGCGACGCCATTCATGGCGCGCTGCGCTTTCGGTAGATGCGCTGCTGCGGCACCAGGTCGTCGAACGCGCCGGCCTGCGCCGAAAAGCGGATCGACTCCTTCGAGCCGATGCCGAGAAAGCCCTGGCGGCAGAGCGATTCGGCGAACAGGCCGAGCGCGCGGTCCTGCAAGGCGCGGTCGAAATAGATGAGGACGTTGCGGCAGGACACGATCTGCACTTCGGCGAAGACGCTGTCGGTGGCCAGGCTGTGATCGGAGAAGACGATGTGCTTCTTCAGCGTCTTGTCGATCGCGGCCCGTCCGTAGGCGGCGGTGTAGTAGTCCGAGAGCGAGCTGCGCGCGCCGGAACGCCGGTGGTTCTCGGTGAAGGCAGCCATACGCTCGACATCGAAGATGCCGGCCTCGGCCTGCTTGAGCGCCTGCGGGTTGATGTCGGTGGCATAGATGAGGGTGCGCGACAGCAGCCCCTCTTCTTGCAGCAGGATGGCGAGCGAGTACGCCTCCTCGCCCGAGCTGCAGCCGGCGACCCAGACCTTGAGCGACGGATAGGTGCGCAGCAGCGGCACCACCGATTCGCGCAGGGCGAGAAAGTACGCCGGGTCGCGGAACATCTCGCTCACCTGCACGGTCAGGAAATCGAGCAGCCTGGGAAACAGCAGCGGCTCGTGCAGCACCCGGTCCTGCAATTGCGACAGCGTCGCGCAACCGAATTGCGTCATCGCCGAGGTGAGCCGGCGCTTCATCGAGGCGCCAGCGTAGGCGCGAAAGTCGTAGTGGTACTTGAGATAGATCGCGTCGACCAGGAGTCGCCGCTCGATCTCGAAATCGCGCGCCGCGGCGTCGGCGATCGCTACTTCGGCATCCATACGCGCACCAGCGAGAGGAGCTTCTCGACGTCGAGCGGCTTGGCGATGTAGTCGTTGGCGCCGGCCGCCAGACACTTCTCCTGGTCGTCCTTCATCGCCTTGGCGGTGAGGGCGATGATCGGCAGCTTCTTCCACTCGGCGCGCATTCTGATTTCGCGCATCGCCGTGTAGCCGTCCATCTCCGGCATCATGATGTCCATTAGCACGAGATCGATCGCCTCGCCCGTCGTCCTGCTTCGCTCGAGCGCCTCGATCGCCTCGCGGCCGTTGCGGGCGATGGCGACGACGGCGCCCTTCGGCTCGAGCACGCTCGACAGCGCGAAGACGTTGCGCACGTCGTCCTCGACGACGAGGATGCGCCGGCCCTCCAGCGTCGATTCGCGGTTGCGGGCCTCGCGCAGCATGCGCTGGTGCTCCGGCGGCAGGCTCGATTCGACCTGGTGCAGGAACAGCGTCACCTCGTCGAGCAGGCGCTCCGGCGAGCGCGCGTCCCTGATGATGATCGACTTCGAATGGCGACGCAGCCGCTGCTCCTCATCGCGCGTCAGGCTGCGTCCGGTGTAGACGATGACCGGCGGGAACGACACGTCGTCGCGCGAGGCCATCTTCTCGAGCAGCTCGTAGCCACTCAGGTCGGGCAGGTTCAGGTCCATGACCATGCAGTCGAAGGTCGACGCCTGCAGCCGGGCGAGCGCTTCGGCTCCGCTCGCGACGCCGACGATGCGAACGTCGGCATGCTCGAGCAGGCGCGTGATGCTTTCGAGCTGGCGCGCATCGTCCTCGACGACAAGCACGTGGCGCAGGCGCTGCATGAACTTGGCTTCGAGACCCTTCAGGGCATCGACCAGCTCCTCCCGCGTCACCGGCTTGAGCGCATAACCGACGGCGCCGCGTTCCATCGCCTCGCGGCTGTAATCGGCGACCGAGGCGACGTGCACGGGAATGTGCCGCGTCTGCGGATTGCGCTTCAACTGGTCGAGCACGGCGAGCCCGGAATGATCGGGCAGGTTCATGTCAAGAAGGATCGCGCTCGGCCGATAGATCGAGGCCGCGGCGAGGCCGTCGCTGGCGCTGTGCGCGACGACGCACTGGAAGTCCATCTCGTGCGCGAGATCGCGCAGGATGCCGGCAAAGCGCGGATCGTCTTCGATGACGAGGATGAGCCGGGCGTCGCACTTGAGCCGATCGCGGTCGTCGTCGAAGAGCGCCGCTCCGCCTTTCAGAGGCGCGCCGATCGATCTGCTCGCCGCGTCGTCGGTGCGCGCACGCAGCGCTGCGTCGGTGCTTGCGGCGGGAGCCATCGTCGCGTAGGCCGGCGCCGCGGCGGTCGAGGCCGGCAGGGCGGCATAGCGCCGCGGCAGGGTCAGCGTGAACGTGCTGCCCGCGCCCGGCGCGCTCTGCAGGGCGATGTCGCCGCCGAGCAGCCGGGCCAGATCGCGCGAGATCGACAGGCCCAGCCCGGTGCCGCCGTACTTGCGGTGCGTGCTGCCGTCGGCTTGGCGGAACGCCTCGAAGATCACGCCCTGCTGGTGCGGCTCGATGCCGACGCCGCTGTCCCGCACGGCGAAGGCGATGCGGTGGTCGTCGGGCGCCGACACGCTCAACACCACTTCGCCGCGCTCGGTGAACTTGAGCGCATTGGCGATCAGGTTGCGCAGGATCTGGGCGAGGCGTTGCGGATCGGTCTCGATGGCTGCCGGAACGCCCGCCTCGACGAGCGCCTCGAAACGGAGCTTGCGCTGCGCCGCCATCGGCTCGAACGTTTTCTTCAGCGCGTCGACCGCGCGCGCCACGGAGACGTTCTCGGCGACGACCTCGACCTTGCCGGCCTCGAGCTTGGACAGGTCGAGGATGTCGTTGATGAGGGCCAGCAAGTCGTTGCCCGCCGACGAGATCGTCTCGGCGAACTTGACCTGCTCGGCGTTCAGGTTGCCCGGCTTGTTGTCGGCGAGCAGCTTGGCCAGGATCAGCGTCGAGTTGAGCGGCGTGCGCAGCTCGTGGCTCATGTTGGCCAGGAACTCGCTCTTGACCTGGTTCGACCGCTCGAGCTCGCCGGCGCGCTCGCCGAGATCGGCCTGCGCGCTCGACAGCGCGCCGTTCTGCCGCTCGAGCATCTCGGTCTGCGCCGAGAGCTGCGCGTTGGTCTGCTCGAGCTCGGCCTGCTGCGATTCGAGCACCGCCTGCGATTCCTTCAACACCCGGCCATGCTCCTCGAGCTCTTCGTTGCCGACGCGCAGTTCCTCCTGCTGCGTCTGCAGCTCTTCGGCCTGTTGCTGCGTTTCCTCCAGCAGCTCCTGCACGCGCAGCCGGTCCTTGCCGGTGCGGATCGACATGCCCAGCTGCTCGGCGACGCGCTCGAGCAGCTCCTCGTCGGCCGTGTCGAGGGCGCGCAGGAAGCCGAGCTCGAGCACGGCCTGCACGACGCCGTCGGCCAGGGCCGGCGCGATCAGCACTTCGCGCGAGGGCGCGCCGCCGGTCGCCGAGGCGATCGGCAGATAGCCTTCCGGCACGTTTTCCACACGCAGCGGGCGCTTGATCTTCGCAGCCTGCGCGAGCAAGTCGGCGCCAGGCGCGAGCACGCCCTCGGCAGCCTTGTCGCCGAGGGCGAAGCTCGCGGCACGGCGTAGGCCTCCGGTCTCGTCGGCGACGTAGAGCGCACCGACCTTCGCCTGCAGATAGTCGGCCAGGAACGCGAGCGCGATGTCGGCCTGCACGTCGAGCCGGAGCTCGCCGGCAACGACCTTGCTGAGCCCGACCTGGCCGGCGCGAAGCCACTCCTGGCGCTTTTGTACGCGGTAGTCGCGCGACGCGGCAGCGGCCGCGGCGACGATGAGCGCGATTAGGAGCAACGAGCCGCCGACCGTGAAGAACGCACTGCTGCGCACCGTGTCCTGCCACTCGGCCTGGCGCGCGTCGAGCGCGGCATTCTCGTCGCCAACGATGGCCTCGACTGACGCACGAATGCGGTCCATCGCGGCCTTGCCGCGATCGCTTTCGACGAGCGAGCGCGCGGCGTCTGTCTTGCCTTCGCGGCGCAGCTGGATCGTCTCGGCGAGCTCGCTCAGTTTGTCGGTCGTCAGGGCAGCGATCGCGTCGAGCCGCT
This sequence comes from Caldimonas sp., assembly GCA_036722755.1. Taxonomy (GTDB): domain Bacteria; phylum Pseudomonadota; class Gammaproteobacteria; order Burkholderiales; family Burkholderiaceae_C; genus Schlegelella_A. Next base: position 15,185 of record DAIMIM010000007.1, read on the forward strand.
GCCGGTCGCGTGGCGCGCTGCCGGTGAGCTCGCGCAGCCGGCCGAGCGACGCGGGGAGGCGCGTTCGCGCCACCGTGTAGGGATCCAGATAGCGTTCGGCGCCGGTGAGCAGGTAGCCGCGCTGGCCTGTTTCGGCGTCCTTGACGGTCGACAGCAGCGCCTGCGCCTGCGCGATCAGCTCGAGCGAATGCGACACGCGATCGGCTGCGACGGCGCGGTCCGACAGCGAGCGCCAGGACACGAAGGCGACGACGACGGCCGCGAGAAATGCGGCCGCGAAGCCGGCAAAGGTGCCGAGCGGCAGGGCGAAGAGGCCGCGGGAGCGGCGCACGGTGCGAGAAGGAAAGCCGGTCAAGGGGCGCCGCGAAGGATGAGAAGCGGCGATGTTACTGGCGCTGCGGGAGCGAGCTGAGCTGGGTGCCGTTCGGCACGCCGGAGCACTCGTCGTGCCGTCGCGCGCTCAGCCGGTCAGGGCGCTCTGCGCCCACAACGCCGCCAGCGACGCGACCAGCGCGGCTGGCATCGCGACGGCCCCAGTCTTCAGGAAGGTCCAGCCGCTGACGTTTTCGCCCTGCTTGCGCAGCGCGACGAGCCACAGGATGGTCGCGAGCGATCCGGTGACGGACAGGTTCGGCCCGAGGTCGATGCCGATCGCGACGGCGCTCTGGACCACAGGATCGACGCCCGCACCGATGACGACCGAGCCGGCGATCAGGCCCGCGGGCAGATTGTTCATGAGGTTGCATGCGAACGCGACGATGGTGCCAGCGGCCATGGCTGCAGCCGTCGACGAGCGCGCCGCCATCGAGCGCATCGCCTCGGTCAGCACCTGCAGCAGGCCGGCGCGTTGCAGCCCTTCGACGATGACGAAGAGGCTCGCCACCAAGGGCACGATCGACCAGGAGACGTGCTCGAGCACGGGCCACGGTGCCTCGCGCTTGCGGATCGAGATGGCGACGACCGCGGCAGCCGACGCGAGCAAGGTGGGCAAGCCCAGCGAGACGCCGAAGGCCGACGCGCCCAGCAGCACCAACGCGGTGAGCATGATGCCGGCGGCGGCGAGCTGGCCCGATGGCGACAACGGCGGCACCTCGACGTCGCTGCGGATCGATACCGAAAGATCATGGCGCGACAGCCATCTCAGCGCCGCGTAGGTCACGGCGATCGACAGCAGCGAAGGCAGCAGGAACCGGCTGATCCACGACAAGAGCGATGGCAGCCTGTCGCCGAAGACGACGAGATTGGCGGGATTGGAAATCGGCAGCACGAAGCTTGCTGCGTTCGCGATCAGTGCACACGCGAGCAGGTAGGGCAGCGGCCTGGCTTCGGCCCTGCGGCAGACGGCGAGCACCGCAGGCGTCAGCACCACTGCGGTCGCATCGTTCGACATGAAAGCCGTGACGACCGTGCCGACGGCGTAGACGAGAAAGAACAACTGCGGCGCCGACGCGCGCGCCTTCGCCACGCAGATGGCAGCGAGATGATCGAAGAGGCCTTCGCGCTCGGCCATCGCCGAGAGCAGCATCATGCCGATCAGGAACAGATAGACGTCGGTGCCCTTGGCCACGGCGGCCGCCGCCTTCGACCACGGGACGAGCCCGAACAGCACCAGTGCGGCAGCGCCGGCGACGGCCCACGCCACTTCCGGAGAGCGCCAGGGCCGCAGCACGACACCGAGCAAGGCCATCGCCGAAATGGCGTAGATGACGACGGGCACGTTCAACGCGATGCGATCGGCATGCTCGACGTTGTACCCGGGTTCGCGAGCGACTGCGCGTCGAGGACGTCGACCGGGCGACTGCTCTTCAGCGAACGCTGACCGTCTCGCGCTTCCAGGCGACGTCCGTGCGAGGGCGACGAACGACAGGAGAAGGCGACGCGAAATCGCGATGCGTCGGTGATCCCTTTTCGAATCCGTTTGCGTCTTTGTCTTCAGCAAGCCGTGCAAGCGTCGCGCGGCCAAGGAGCCATCGATGCAGATCCGATCCCGCCTGCCCTCCCGGCGCAGCGCGCCCTTCGTCTTCGCCGCGGCGACGCTCGTCGCTGCCGCCGCCACGGCACCGGCCGAAGCGGCCGACGTCAGCATCGGCGGCGGCATCGGCGCCGCCGACGGCCGCGTCGACTGCGTCGCCTCGTTCCCCTGCGACCGCGGCAGCACCTCCCGGAAGTTGTTCGTCGACTGGCGGCCGAACGAAGCCTTCGACCTGCAAGCGGTCGGCTTCGGGGCCGGCCGGTTCAAGGGCGGCGATACGACGCCGGGCGGAACCGCCTTCGGCGGCAGCTTCGAGGTCGAAGGCCTCGGCCTCACGGGCGGCTATCGCTGGGCGATCGCGCCGGCGTGGAGCCTCGTCGGCCGCGCCGGCCTGGCCAGCGTGCACACGCGCTTCGCGTACGCCGACAGCAGCCTCGGCGACGCAGGCAAGACGACCGTGCAGCCGCTGCTCGGCCTCGGCCTGGCCTGGCAGCTCACGCCCGCCGTCGGGGTCGGCCTCGACTACGACGTCACGCGCTTCAAGGCGCACAGCACCCACGGGGCGCTGCACATGCTCGGCGTCGCCGCGCAGTACTCGTTCTGAACGACCGGAGGCCCTTCATGAAGCTCGTTCACCTCTTCGCTTCGACGCTCGCGCTGCGCCTCGGCGCCGTGCTCGCCTCGGCCTGCCTCGCGCTCACCGCCTGCGGCGGCGGTGCCGACGCGCCGCCGCCTCC
>DAIMIM010000007.1:17903-25082 GCA_036722755.1 Caldimonas sp.
GGGGGGGGGCGAGCCGCCGACGATCACGCAGCAGCCGGCCGACGTGTCGGTTGCCGCGGGCCAGTCGGCCACCTTCAGCGTCGTCGCGACCGGCGATGCGCCGCTCGCCTATCAGTGGCAGCGAGGCGGCGCCGACATCGCCGGCGCGACCGGCGCGACCTACACGCTGGCCGCGGCAGCGACCCGCGACAGCGGCGCCGTGTTCAAGGTCGTCGTCGGCAACGGCGCGGGCAACGCGACGAGCAACGCCGCGACGCTGACGGTGACGGCGAGCGCGCCCGCGCCGACGATCATCTCCTTCACCGCGACACCGGCGAGCTTGCCGATCGGCGGCGGCAGCGTGACGCTCAACTGGGCGTCCTCGGGCGCGACGACGCTGTCGATCGACAACGGCGTCGGCGATGTCACCGGGCTGACGAGCAAGGCCGTCAACGTCGCGGCCAACACCACCTTCACGCTCACGGCGACCAATGCCGTCGGTTCGGCCAGCGCCGCGACGACGGTGAGCCTGGCCGCCGCAGCTGACCGCTTCGTCGATCCGGTCAACGGCAACGATGCCAATGCATGCACCGTGGCGGCGCCTTGCCGCTCGATCGGCAAGGCGCTGACGAACGCGCCTGCGGGCTCGACGCTCGCGCTTGCCGACGGTCTTTACGCGCCCGATCCCAACGGCAGCTTCACCGTCGGCGTTCCCGACGGCGTGACCCTGCGGGCAACGAACCCGGGCGCGGCGACGCTCGCCAACATGGACCTCTTCCTGCACGGCTCGGCGACGATCGACGGGGTCGTCATCGACCGGAGCGATCCGAGCACGAACACCTGCGCCGCCATCACCGCACAGGGCAGCGCGACGGTCAACACGACCTTGACCCTCATCGGCATCTTCAGCAACTGTCCGCAATGGCTCAGCCTCGGGCCCAACGTCAAGGCGACGCTGACGCCCGGCTCGCTTCCCGGCGGCATCTACACGACCGGGCTGCCGGCGAGCAACCAGTTGTTCACGAATGTCGGGGGCAGTGGCGCCGAGCTCCTGATCCAGGGCGGAACGCTCGATGGCGGCAACGTCGTCCCGCCGCTCTCGGTCGGCAAGGTCTTGAATGTCTTTGCGGGAGGCAAGTTGACGCTCGACGGTGTCACGATCAAGAACTACCTGGTCCAGGCGCTCGACGTGAGCGGGCAGGCGATCCTGAAGAACGGTACGACCATCGACCACGTGGGCATCGCCGGCGATCCCGGGCCGCTCTCGGGCGGACTCAACCAGTGCACGACCACCAGCGCGATCCTCGTCGACCGCGGCGGCAGCCTGACCATGGACCACGCGACGCTCTCCAACGTGGCGAGCGCCGGCATCTGCCTGCAACCGGCCTTCGCCGCCGCGAACATGGAGTCGGTCCAGCTGACGCAGAGCACGTTCGCCCACATCGCCGGCGCGGCGATCGAATCGTACGTCGACACCGGCATCGGCCAGGTGCCGCCGGCCGCGTTCGGCCCGACCATCGGCATCGACTCGACGAGCTTCACCGACACCGGCCGCGCCATCTTCTGGTTCGGCATGCCGGGCGCGGCGTTCACGTTGAGCAACGTCACCGTGACCGCCAGCACCGCCGCGGCGAATACCGGGGGCAGCACCGAAAACTGCAAGGGTGCGGCGATCCGCTTCGACACCGGCACGGACGTCGGTTCGTTCAAGATGCGCAACAGCACCGTCTCGAGCAACGCGGCCGAGGGTCTGTGCTTCGTCGGCGCGAACCCGACCGTCGATCTCGGCGTGCCCACCGATCCGGGCGGCAACAGCGTCACCGGCAATACGACGACCGGATTGGGCTACTACGTCCTGGGGACGGGCACGCCTGCGACGGCCAATGCGGTCGGCAACGTCTGGGTGGCTGGCCAGCAAGGCGCCGACGCGAACGGGCGCTACTCGGTGCCGCCCGGCTTTGCGGCCGTGCCGAAGACGGGGCCGGCGAGCGGCGTGAACTTCACGATCGGCAATGCGCTGGGCACGGTGAACTTCTAGCGCTGCGGGCGGTGTGAGCTCAGCCGGTCGCTTGCGCGACCGCGTGCTCCCACTGCCGCATCAGCTCGCCGGCGCGCTCGCGCGACAGCGTCGGATGGAAGGTGCGCTCGATCTGCCAGTGCGCGGCGAGCTCGTCGGTGCCGGCGTAGACGCCACAGCTCAGGCCCGCGAGGTAGGCGGCGCCGAGCGCGGTGGTCTCGATCACTTTCGGGCGCAGCACCGGGATGCCGAGCAGGTCGGCCTGGAACTGCATCAGCAGGTCGTTGGCGGAAGCCCCGCCGTCGACTCGCAATTCGCTCACCGGCTTGCCGCCGGCGGCGACGACGTCCTTGCTCATCGCGCCGAGCAGGGCAGCGCTCTGGAAGGCGATCGACTCGAGCGCCGCGCGGGCGATGTGCGCGATCGTCGAGCCGCGCGTCAGGCCGACGATGGCCCCGCGCGCGTCGGCCTTCCAGTACGGCGCGCCGAGCCCCGTGAAGGCCGGCACGAACATCACGCCGCCGTTGTCGGGCACGCTCTCGGCGAGCTGCTGCACCTCGCCGCTGGCCTTGATGGCGTGCAGGCCGTCGCGCAGCCATTGCACGACCGCGCCGCCGATGAAGACGCTGCCCTCGCGCGCGAACTGCGGCGGGCCGGCGCCTTGGGCGGCGCGCGTCGTGATCAGCCCGTTCGCCGATGGCTCGGCCGACGTGCCGGTGTGCATCAGCATGAAGCAGCCGGTGCCGTAGGTGTTCTTGACCTGGCCCTTGTCGAAGCAGGCCTGGCCGAACAGCGCGCTCTGCTGGTCGCCGGCGACGCCGCCGATCGGGATCGATGCGCCCAGCAGGTCGGCCTGGGTGTGACCGTAGACGTGGCTCGACGGATGCACCTCGGCGAGCAGCGAGCGGGGAATGTCGAGCGCGCCCAGCAGCGCGTCGCTCCACGTGCCGTCGTGGATGTCGAACATCAGCGTGCGCGAGGCGTTGCTGGCGTCGGTCGCGTGGACGGCGGCGTCGCGCGTGGCGGCTTCGGCGCCGCCGGTCAGCATCCAGATCAGCCAGGAGTCGACGGTGCCGAAGGCCAGCTCGCCGCGCTCGGCGGCGGCGCGCGCGCCGGGCGCGTGGGCGAGCAGCCACGCCAGCTTGGTGCCGGAGAAATAGGCGTCCAGAACCAACCCGGTCTTGTCGCGAAACATCGGCTCGAGACCGCGCTGCTTCAGTGCCGCGCAGTCGGGCGCGGTGCGCCGGTCCTGCCAGACGATGGCGTTGCCGATCGGCTCGCCGCTGGCGCGGTTCCAGACGATGGTCGTCTCGCGCTGGTTGGTGATACCGATGCCGGCGATCTCGCTGGCGGCGATCCCGGCCTTGGCCAGGGCCTCGCGCGCCGTCGCCAGCTGCGTCGTCCAGATCTCGCGCGGATCGTGCTCGACCCAGCCGGGCTGCGGAAAGATCTGCCGGAATTCGCGCTGCGCCATGGCGACGATCGCGCCGCCCACGTCGAAGACGATCGAACGCGAGCTCGACGTACCCTGGTCGAGCGCCAGCAGATGGGTCTTCCTGTTCGGCATCGACTTGTCTCCTCGTGTCGCCCTGTGCTGCAAGCTCTGGTGGCGGTCGCGAATGCAAGAATAGTCGCGATGACCACGCCCGCCGCCGACGCTGTCCAGGAAGTCGACGTCGTCGTCGTCGGCGGCGGCGTCAACGGCGCCGGCATCGCCCGCGATCTGGCCGGCCGCGGCGCCAGGGTGATGCTTTGCGAAAAGGACGATCTCGCCTCGCACACCTCGTCGTCGTCGACCAAGCTGATCCACGGCGGCCTGCGCTATCTCGAGTACCGCGAATTCGCGCTCGTCAGAAAGGCCCTGGCCGAACGCGAGATCCTGCTCAAGGGTGCGCCGCACATCATGTGGCCGCTGCGTTTCGTGATGCCGCACGACCCGTCGATGCGGCCGGTGTGGATGATCCAGCTCGGCCTCTTTCTCTACGACCACCTGGCCAGGCGCGACGTGCTGCCGGCGTCGCGCACGGTCGACCTGCACGCCCACATCGCCGGCAAGCCGCTCAAGCCGCAGTTCACCAAGGGCTTCGTCTATTCCGATGGCTGGGTCGACGACGCCCGGCTGGTGGCGCTCTGCGCGCTCGATGCCGCCGAACGCGGCGCGACGGTGCTGACGCGGACCGCCTGCGTCCATGCCGAGCGCGGCGCCGATCGCTGGCGCGTTCGCCTGCAGGCCGACGCCGGCGAGCCGTACGAGGTCTCCGCCCGCGTTCTGGTCAATGCCGCGGGGCCGTGGGCGGCGCAATTCCTGAGCGAGCATGCACACGTCGCCGACAAGGTGCACCTGCGCCTCATCAAGGGCAGCCACATCGTCGTGCCCAGGCTCTTCGAGCACGACCATGCCTACATCTTCCAGAACCCCGATGGCCGCATCATCTTCGCGATCCCGTACGAGCACGCCTTCACCCTGATCGGCACCACCGACATCGAGCACCACGGGCCGATCGGCGAGGCGCGCGCCGAGCCCGACGAGATCGCCTACCTGTGCGCGCAGGCCAGCCGCTATTTCGCCAGGCAGGTCGTGCCGGGCGAGGTGGTCTGGACCTACAGCGGCGTGCGGCCGCTGCTCGACGACGAATCGGGCAACCCCGCGGCGGTGACGCGCGACTATCGCCTCGAGCTCGACACCGGCAAGCCGGGCGGATCGAAAGCGCCGCTGCTGTCGGTCTGGGGCGGCAAGATCACGACCTTTCGTCGGCTCGCCGAAGAAACGAGCGAGCACCTGTCATCGCATCTGACGCTCGGCGCCGCCTGGACGGCCGGGGCGATGCTTCCGGGCGGCGACATGCGTGCGCGCCTGGGCAACGCCGCGCCCGCGGAAACGGACCTGGTCGCCACCTTCGATGCCTTCGTCATGCAGCTCGTCAGGAAGCATCCTTCGCTGCCCGCCGCCTTGCTGCGCCGGCTCGCGCGCGCCTATGGAACGCGCGCCGACCGGATCCTCGGTGGCGATCTCGGCGCCGAGGTCGTGACGAACGTGTTCGAAGCCGAGCTCGCCTACTTGCGCCGCGTCGAGTGGGCGCGCACCGGCGACGACGTGCTGTGGCGGCGCAGCAAGCTCGGCCTGCACCTCACGCTGGCCGAACGCGACGCGGTCGACAGCTGGATGGCGGGAGCCACCTTCCCGCGCTGAGCGCTGAACGCGCGCATGAGCGCCGCGGATTGAAGGCGCTTCAGCGAATGTCCGGTGCGTCGGGCAGTTCGTTCGGATACGCCACGGCAGCGTCGCCGGGCGCGCGCGGGAAATGGCGAACAAGCAGCGCGTCGACGGCGTCGATCGCCTGATCGAGGCCGGCGGCGAAATCGCCGCCGCGAAACGGCTCGCGCATCCGCGCCGCGATCGCTGCCCACGCCGCCGCGTCGACACGCCCGTCGATGCCGCGATCGGCGACGATCTCGATCGCGTGCTCGGCGAGCAGCACGTAGACGAGCACGCCGTTGTTGTGCTCGGTGTCCCAGACGCGGAGCTTGCCGAACATCGCCACGGCGCGGTCGCGCGGGCTGGCGCCGCGGCGCAGATAGCTGAGCGGCAGCCCGGCTTCGACGCAGACGCGGATCTGGCCGCTGTGCCGCGCTTCGCTGGCGGCGACGCTGGCGGCGATGCGGGCCGGCGCGTCCTCGCCGAGCGCACGCCTGGCATCGCCTTCATCGAGCAGGCGGTGGCGCAGCAGGCGCGGCAGCCAGTGACCCATCGCTCTCACCAGCGGCCCGAGGCGCCGCCGCCGTCGAAGCTGCCGCCGCCGCCGGAGCTGAAGCCACCGCCGCCTCCTCCGCCGAGGCCGCCGCCACCGAACCCGCCGCCGCCGCCCCAGATCATCGGGCCGATGCCGCCGCCGCCACGGCCCGTGCCGAAGCCCATGACGCCGACGAGAAAGAGCGCGACGACACCGACGCCCCCGGCGATCAGCAGGCTCGCCGTGAGCCACCAGCCGATCGCGCCGACCGCGGCGCCGGTGGCCAGCGAGCCGAGCTTTCTGCCCATGATGCGGCTCAGCATGCCACCGAGGATCGGCACGCCGACGAAAAGAAAGAGCGCGAGGTCCTGGAAGTCGAAGCCGCGCGAACCGTGCGTGGCCTGTCTCGGCGCGCCGCCGCTGGGCGCCGGCAGCGCCTCGGCGGTGATGGCCTGGCCCAGGCGGTCGACCGCGAGGTTGAGGCCGCCGGCGTAGTCGCCCTTGCGAAACGCCGGCGCCATCGACTCGCTGATGATGCGGCCGGCGAGGATGTCGGGCACGGCGCCCTGCAGCGCCTTGGCGACCTGGATCTGCGCGGCGCGGTCGTTCTTCGCGACGATGACGATGAGGCCGTCGCCGATGTCGCGCCGCCCCACTTTCCATTGCTCGCCGACGCGCTGCGCGAACGAGGCGATGTCTTCGGGTGCGGTCGTCGGCACGATCAGCACGACGACCTGCGCACCGCGTTGCGACTCGATCGCCGCCAGCTTGGCCGAGAGCGCATCGGCCTGTGCAGGCGTCAGTGTCGCCGTCTCGTCGACGACGCGGCCGTTGAGCGGCGGCACTGGCAGCACGCTCTGCGCCGCGGCCGGACCGGCCGCGATCGCGGCGACGCAGAGCGCGGCGCCGGCGACGAAAGAACGCATCCGCACGCGCTGCGTGGCCGAGGGCGCGAACCGATCGATCAACGCGGCGCCGATGCCGGCTTGCTGAAATCGACGGTCGGCGGCACCGAGATCTGCGACTCGTTCTGCACCGTGAAGTTCGGCTTGGCCTTGTAGCCGAAGATCATCGCCGTGAAGTTAGTCGGCACGCTGCGCACCTTGACGTTGTAGGCCTGCACCGCCTGCACGTACTTGTTGCGCGCGACCGTGATGCGGTTCTCGGTGCCCTCGAGCGTGACGCGCAGGTCCTGGAAGGCCTGGTTGGCGCGCAGGCTCGGGTACTGCTCGCTGACGACGAGCAGCCGCGACAACGCGCTGCTCAGCTCGCCCTGCGCCTTCTGGAATTTGTCGAACGCCGCCGGGTCGTTGATGAGCTCGGGGGTGGCCTGGATCGAGGTCGCCTTGGAGCGCGCCTCGATGACGCGGGTCAGCGTCTCCTGCTCGAAGCTGGCTTCGCCCTTGACGGTGGCGACGATGTTCGGCACCAGGTCGGCGCGGCGCTGGTACT
>DAIMIM010000008.1:0-23695 GCA_036722755.1 Caldimonas sp.
TGCGATAGCCCCACCAGTGGCCGATGCCGTTGACGATGCCGGCGGCGGTGATCGGAATCCAGACCATCTGCACTGCCCAGACCGCAGCGCCGGCGGCGCCGAACAGGAACAGGTTGATGATCAGCATCAGGCCGACGCCCTGCCAGCTGAATCGGGCGTAGAGGTTGCGCTCAAGCCAGTCGTCAGGCGTGCCGCGGCCGAACTTGTCGAGCGTCTCCTGGTTCTTGGCTTCGCTGCGATAGAGCTCGCTGCCGGTCAGCAGCACGGTCTTGATGCCGCGCGTCTGCGGGCTGTGCGGGTCGTCGACGGTCTCGCATTTGGCGTGGTGCTTGCGGTGGATCGCGACCCACTCCTTGGTCACCATGCCGGTGCTGAGCCAGAGCCAGAGGCGGAAGAAATGCGACGGGATGCCGTGCAGTTCGAGGGCGCGATGCGCCTGCGCCCGGTGCAGGAAGATCGTGACGCCGGCAATCGTGATGTGCGTCGTCACCAGCGTGTAGAGAACAATCTGCCAGACGTTGAACGACGAAAAGCCATGCGCGAGCCATGCGACCAGCGCATCGAACACCGAATTCAACACATCCATGAATGAGCCTTGCAAAACTTCGAACGATCGAAGACCTGCATTCTATTCGACCGCCCCTGGGAGATACCCCCGCAAAACGACGGATATCACCGCTCCCGGCGCGGTTCTCCAGCTCAGCCCGCGGCCGCGTGCCGCTCCCAGGCGACCGCGTGGAAGCCGTCGGTGCCATGCCGGTGGGTCCAGAGGCGAAGCGCGCCGCCGCCGGTCAACGACGCGGCGTCGGCCACCTGCGCACGCTCAAGCAACTCGATGGCCGGAAGTCTGGTGAAACCGCCGCCATGCGCTGCCTCGAACGCGTCGGCCACAGCCTCGTTTTCCTCGGCGAGCGGGCTGCAGGTCGCGTAGACGAGGCGCCCGCCCGGCTTCACGAGCCGGGCCGCGGCTGCCAGGACCGCGCGCTGCGTCACGCCGAGCTCGGCGAGCGTGTCCGGCGTCTGGCGCCATTTCAGGTCGGGATGGCGACGCAGCGTGCCCAGGCCGGTGCAGGGCGCATCGACGAGGACGCGGTCGATCTTGCCGGCGAGGCGCTTGACGCGGTCGTCCCGTTCGTGCGCGATCTGCACCGGATACACGTTCGACAGGCCGCTGCGCGCCAGGCGCGGCTTCAGTGCGGCAAGTCGATGGCCCGACACGTCGAAGGCATAGAGGCGTCCGCTGCTGCGCATCTGCGCGCCGAGGGCGAGCGTCTTGCCGCCGGCACCGGCGCAGAAGTCGACGACCATCTCGCCGCGCCGGGCGCCGGTCATGAGCGCGATGAGCTGGCTGCCTTCGTCCTGGGCCTCGACCAGACCTTCGGTGAAGACCGCGTGCTTGTGCAGCGACGGCTTGCCGACGACGCGCACGCCGATCGGCGAATACGGCATCGGCTCGACGGCAATGCCGTCGGCGCGCAGACGGCCGATCACCTCGTCGCGGCCGGCGCGCGCGACATTGACGCGCAGGTCGAGCGGCGCCGGCGCGGCGATGCTCTCGACCCATGGCCAGAATTCGTCGCCGAGCGCGCCCTGCATGCGGTCGGCGAGCCACTCGGGCAGGTTGTGCCGGAGCGCCTCCGGCAGTGCGGCACGATCGACGGCGCGGGTGCTCGCCAGCCAGCCGATCTCCGTATCGCTCAACGCCGCGCGCAGCACGCCCTCGTTTCCCTGCCAGGCCAGCACCACCAGGCGCCGCTCCATCTCGCCGCTGCCCGAACGCGCGAGGTGACGCCACAACGGCAGCTCGCGAACGACGGCGTAGACCGTTTCGGCGATCGTGTGCCGCTCGCGCTGCCCGAGATGGCGGGATTCGCGGAAGAACTCGGAAACGACGCGGTCGGCCGGATGCTCGAAGCGCAGGATCCGGTGCACGAGCTCGGTCGCAGCCTCGAGCAGGGCGTTCGGATGCATCGCGGCGATTATCCTTGCCCCTTCGCCTCGTCCCGACTTTCAGCCGGCCGCCTTCCTCGCCGCGCACCTCACGTGAGCAGACGTTCTTCGCCGATGCCCGAGACCAGCAAGCCCGCCAGAAAGGCGATGCTGCCGCACACCCGGTTGCTGTTGTGCGCCGGCATCGGCATCGTCGCCGGCGCCGCGTGGCCCGACGTGCAGACACTGCTGTCGCGCGCCCTGCTCGGCTGGAACGTGATGGCCTGGCTCTACCTCGTGTGGGTCGGATTCGTGCTTCTGCGCGCCGACTCCGGCCACATCAAGCGCGTCGCCCTGGCTCAGGCAGACAACGCGCCGACGGTGCTGACGGTGGTCGTGATCGCCTCGGTCACGAGTCTCGTCGCCGTCATCTTCGAGCTGATCGCGGCCAAGGCCGCCGGGCCGCACCACATGCTGGTCCACGGCGCGTTCGCCGCGATCACGGTGATCGGCTCCTGGCTGCTGCTGCCGATGCTGTTCGGCACGACCTATGCGGCCGCCTACTACGAGCGCGAGCCCGACGGCGGGCTGATCTTTCCCGGCGTGACCAAGACCTTCGAGCCCGATCACACCGATTTCCTCTACTTCTCGTTCACGATCGCCGTCACCGCGCAGACATCGGACGTCGCGGTGTCGACGCGCCGAATGCGTCAGCTGGTCATCATCCAGTCGGTGCTGTCGTTCGTGTTCAACACGACCATCCTGGCGTTCTCGATCAACGCCGCTGCGAGCTTCTTCTAGGCGTCGGCCGAGTCCGGCTGCGGCCAAAGAAGCTGCGACTCGCCGCGCCTCGTCTTGACGACGCCGCCCTGGCGCTCGAGCCCGCCGTCGACCAGCCAGCGGATCGCCCGTGGATAGAGGCGGTGCTCCTGAACGAGGACGCGAGCGGAAAGCTCCGCCTCGCCGTCGTCGGGCAGCACCGGCACGACCGCCTGGCCGATGATCGGCCCGTGGTCGAGATCGGCGGTGACGAAATGAACGCTCGCCCCGGCCACCTTGCAGCCGGCCTCGATCGCCCGGCGGTGCGTGTGCAGCCCGGGAAACGCCGGCAGCAGCGAAGGATGGATGTTGACGAGCCGGCCCTCGAATCGCGCCACGAACGCGGTGCCGAGGATGCGCATGAACCCGGCCAGCGCGACGACGTCCGGCGCGTGCTGTTCGATCACTCCGGCGAGCGCCGCATCGAACGCCTCGCGGGTCGCGAACGCCGTGTGGTCGACGACGACCGTCGCGACGCCGCGTGCCTTGGCGAAGACGAGCCCCGCCGCATCGGCCCGGTTGCTGATCACCGCGGCGACCCGGGCCGGCCAGCGTTCGGTCTCGGCGGCGCGCACGATCGCCTCCATGTTCGAGCCGCGTCCGGAGATGAGGATGACGATGTTCTTCATGCGGGGCCGCAGTGTATCGGCGCGACCGTGCCGCAAACCTACAATCGCACCCTTTTGCAAGAGCGCGCCACCGGATGAGCCCACCGATCGAGACGCCGAACGCGAGCCCGGGCGCCGCCGCGGCCGCTGCGCCCCGCCGTGAACGCGTGCTCTCGGGCATGCGACCCACCGGCGCGCTGCATCTCGGCCACTACCATGGCGCGCTGAAGAACTGGGTGCGGTTGCAGGCCGACTACGACTGCTTCTTCTTCGTCGCCGACTGGCACGCCCTGACGACGCACTACGAAGAACGCGGCGTCATCGAGAAGAACGTCTACGACATGGTGGTCGACTGGCTCGCCGCCGGCATCGACCCCGACAACGCGACCCTCTTCATCCAGAGCCGCCTGCCCGAGCACGCCGAGCTGTTCACGCTGCTGGCGATGGGCACGCCGCTGGGCTGGCTCGAGCGCGTGCCGACCTACAAGGACCAGATGGACAAGCTCAAGGACCGCGATCTCGCGACCTACGGCTTTCTCGGCTATCCGCTGCTGCAGGCCGCCGACATCCTCATCTACAAGGCGGCGTACGTACCGGTCGGCGAAGACCAGTCGTCGCACGTCGAGCTGACGCGCGAGGTCGCGCGCCGCTTCAATCATCTCTACGGCCGCGAGCCCGACTTCGACGAGCTGGCGCGCAACGTCGTGAAAAAGCTCGGCAAGGACGCGGCCAGGGCGTTCGAGGCGGCACGCAAGACGTTCCAGGAAGAAGGCGGCGAGGAGGCGCTGCAACGAGCGCGTGCCGTGCTTGACGCGAGCGCCTCGCTCGGCGCATCCGACCGCGAGCGCCTCGACGGCTGGCTGCACGGCACCGGCAAGACGATCCTGCCCGAGCCGAGGGCGTTGCACACCGAAGTGAGAAAGCTGCCCGGACTCGACGGCGCCAAGATGAGCAAAAGCTACGGCAACGCCATCGCCATGCGCGAGGAGCCGGCCGAGGTCGAGCGCAAGATCCGCCGCATGCCGACCGACCCGGCACGCGTGCATCGCAACGATCCGGGCGATCCGGAGAAGTGCCCGGTCTGGCAGCTGCATCAGGTCTACTCGAACGACGAGACCAAGGCCTGGGTCGTGCACGGCTGCACGACGGCGGCGATCGGCTGCCTCGACTGCAAGCAGCCCTTGATCGACGCGATCATTCGCGAGCAAGCGCCCTGGCGCGAGCGCGCCGAGGCGTATCTCGCCAACCCCAAGCAGGTGCATTGGATCGTCGAGGTCGGCACCGAGCGGGCGCGCACCGTCGCCCGCCAGACAATGCGCGAAGTCCGCGAGGCGATGGGCCTCAGCTACTGAAGCGGCGGCGGCGCGATCCGCATCGCGCGACAGGCGGCGGCGTGAAAGCGCGCAAAGCTTTCGCGAGCTTTCGCGGGAACGTGATTCGCAGCGGTGGCATGCAACCAGCGTCGGGCCTTCTCGGCCACGACCCGCGCGCGATCCGGCTGGCCGGCTTCCGTCAGCGCGGCATGTGCCGAAGCCCACAGGCCGACCGGCTCGGCCTCGTAGGGCATGAAGTCCGCATCGAGCTGCAGCAGCCGTTCGGCGCATTCGAGCGCCGCCTCACTCCGGCCGAGCCGCCGCAAGACATCGGCGTGCAAGGCCAGCACGCGCAACTGCAGGCCGGGTCGCTCGCGCAGCACAGGCAGCTCGCACAGTTGCGCCAGCCGCGCCTCGGCTGCGTCGGGCGGCACTTCGCGCAATAGGTCGAGCTCGGCCAGCGTACGCGTGAACGACTCCGGAAGTTCGCCGGCCAGTGCCCGCACGACGGCGATACGCGCGTCGTCGCTCACCCCGCGTGCCGACGCGGCGCGGACGCGAAGCGCGGCGCGACGGGCGCGAAAGCGCGTGTCGATCGAGCTCGCGTCCGAGGCGAGCAGCGCCTCCGCGCGCTCGGGCTGGCCGAGCGCGAGCCAGACCTGCGCCAGGTGGTTCTCGCACATGACGATGTCGGTGCGCAGCTCGGTATCGGCGACGATCTGGGTCTCGAATTCGACCAGCGTCGGCTCGAGCACCGCCAGCGCCTGGGCGTAGTCGCCGAGGTCTCGCAAGGCGGATCCGTAGTGCATGTCGATGATCCAGGCACTGCCGCGGCCGTGCAGGCGATCGCGCAATGCGCGCGCCTGCACGAGCACCTCGCACGCGACCGCGGGTTGGCCGCGCCAGGAGTGAAACAGGCCGAGGTTGGCGAGGTTCGCGAGCATCTCGAGCGGATCGTCGGCGGCGCGCAGGATGTCGAGGGCACGCTCGCTGTCGACGATCGCATCCGACAGGCGGTCGGAAAAAGCGTGGATCCCCGACCTGGCGGTATAGAAGCGCGCCCGCAGCGCCGGCTCGGGCTGGGCGAGCACCCAGTTCTGCTGCGCCGACAGCGTCTCAAGGGCACGGCTCGACTCGCCGGCACCGGCAAGCTGCCAGGCCACCGGATGCGCGAACTCGAAGGCGAGACGATCGAGCCCGAGGGCGCGCGCGCGGCGCAAGCCGTCCTCGCCGATCGCCAGCGTGTCGCTGCGCGCATGGTCGGCATGCCAGAGAACCTTGGCCGCCAGCGCCTCGAGCTGCTGCTCTTCACCCACCGCCGCCGTCTCCAGCGCCTGCATCTGGGTGACGCGCGTTCGCATGTAGTCCGGCGCCGCGGTGACGAGCTGGCGATCGCGCATCATGGCGAATCGCTCGGCCTGGGCGCCGCTGCGCTCGTAGCACTCGGCGGCGGCGTCGAGCATCTGGGCCAGCTCGGCGGGGCGAACGGCGCGCCGCGCCTTGTCGGCGGCGGCGCGAAAGCTGTCGGCCGCGCGCCGCCATTCGCCGCAGGCGCGCCAATGGCCGGCTGCGACCGCCGGCTCGCCGTGCGCTGCCTCGATCTGTTCGGCAACGAATCGATTGAGCAACTCGGCCACGGCCGCCGGCACGGTGCGCCGCACTGCGGCTGCAACGACATCGTGGACGAACTGGCGCCCGTACAGCACCTGGCGCCATTCGAGCTCACGCAACGGCTCGCCGAGCTCGACCAGCGGTCGTGCCAGCGCCTGCGCGGCAAGGCCGGCGCTGTAGCTCTCGCCGGCCACGGCCGCCAGCTCGGCGATGTGGCGCGCCGCCGGCGAGAGCAGCGACAGGCGACGCTCGACGACTGCTTCGATGCCTGGCGGCACCGGCAGCGCCCGGTCGACGTCGCCGAGCTGACCGAGCACGGCGATGAGCTTGACCGATTCGAGCAGGAACGCCGGGTTGCCGCCGACGCGGCGACGCAGGCGCGGCGCTTGGTGATCGGCATCGAAATCGGGCAGGTCCAGGCTGCGCATCAGCTCGAGCACCTCGCTCTCGCCGAGCGGCTCGAGCTGCACGCGGAGCAGGCGACGAGACGAGACCAGCGAAGCGAGCAGCGCGGCGGCATGCGGCGTTTCCTCTTCGCTGCGACTGCCGAGGGCCAGCCGGGCGGGGAACACCGCATCTGCAGGCGCTTCGCGCTCGACCAGCATCTGCAGCGCTTCGACGCTGGCGAGGTCGGCGAACTGCAGATCGTCGAAGACGAACGCCGCGCATCCACGCGTGACGCAATCGCCGAGCAGGCTCGCCAGGCCACGCAGCGCTTCGGCACGCTCGTGCGCGGTGCGTAGCGGCTCGGCGTCGGCGACACCGAGCCGCGGCGCGAGCTGCGGTAGCAGTCGCGAGACCCAGGCGATGGCATCGACCGAGACCTGCGGCGCAAACCGGTCGACCGCAGCGAGGACCAGACGGCTCAGCGATGCGAACGGCAGCACGCCGTCGCCCGGGCGCGCCGCGACCACGGTGCAGGGCCCTGCCGCCGCCGCGAACTCGGCGAGCATCCGGCTCTTGCCGACCCCCGCCTCGCCGCTGACGCAGACCGCATCGCCGACCCGCCAGGCGGCGACGAGCGCGGCGGCGACGCCGGCCCGGCCGATGAGCCGCGGCGGCCGCAGTACGGTCACCGGAATGGCGACGGCCGCCACCGCAGACGTGGCGCTGCCGGCCGAATCGAGAATCGTCTGGCCGAGCCGCTGCGTCGCGCCCGAGGGCAGCACGCCGTAGAGCGTGCGCAGCATGTCGCGGCATCGATCCCACACCGCGATCGCCGCGGCGAGATCACCGCGCAGATAGAAGACTTCCATCAGCGCGCGATAGGCCTCTTCCGATTCCCTGTCGACGGCAAGCAGCTCGTCGGCCTGCTCGAGGGCCCGGTCGAGCGCGCCGCTCTGCGCCGATGCGCGCACGGCTGCCAGCAGCGCGTGGCGACGCTGCCCGCGTTGCGCATCGCGGTCGGCTTCGAGCCACGCGTCGAAATCGGTGCAATCGTCGTAGGCGAAGGCGTCGAGCCATTGCGCGCCAAGTGGCGCCCGGTCGACGTGCGTGCCGGCTGCCAGCGCGAGCAGCCCGCGCGCGTCGACGATGACGTCCCCCGCGGCCTGGCGCAATTTCGACAGGCGCTGGCGCAGATTGCCGCGCGCGCGCTCTTCGCTCGCCTCCGGCCAGAGCAGCCCGGCCAGGCGCGACCTCGGCGTCGGCCCGTGCGCGGCCAGCCAGGCGATGACCCCGGCTTGCTTGCGCTCCAGCGCGACGCAGGTGTCGCCCTCGACCCGCAGGTGCGCCGCGCCATGCAGGCAGACCCGGATCGACGGCGAGGCAAGGGACTCGGACAAGACGACGGCAGTGCGCGAGGAGGACGCCGGAGTATGCCGGCCCGCGTTGTCCCATGTCGGCCGACCTTTGCCCGCGTGACGGCGCCGCTCGCGCCGGTGACGCTCCGGTGACGCAAGTCTTTCTAGAGTGCCTCTGCAACGTCCCACTTCAGGAACCAGCATGCATGCCGACCATGACCTGTCCCAGCGCCCCCTCCCTGCAGGCGATCAAAGCGTCGCCGTTCGCCGCAAGCCGAGCGGAATCCTCGCTTTCGCCCTGGCAACGAGCCTGATCGCCGCATGCGGCGGCGGTGGCGGAGGCGACGCCGCGACGACGAGCACTGCCGATAGCGGCAGCCCGGTGCTGCCGATCTTGACCACCACGTCGGCCGGTGCCATGGTCGTCATGCCCGCGGGGGTGAGCATGACCGCCGACAAGCTCAGCGTGCTGAGCTCGATCGGCGCATCGACACCCGATGTGTCGGGCGCGGTGACGGTGCCGGTCTATGCCAACGGCGAACAGCTGGCCATCGTCCAGAGTCCGGCCGGCAACCCGATGCTGATGGGCTGGCTCGACGCGACGCACACCACCATCAGCGCCGCGACGACGGCGCACGTGCTGGCCTATTTCGCGCTCAACGGCCCGCAGATCCTGAACGATGCCGACCGGCACGCGCTGATCGCCCAGATTCCCCAGACCCCGGGCATCACCGCGGTCGAGAGCGTGGTGCAAAGCGAGCTGGCCGCCAACGTCGACGCCTTCGCGCAGCGCGACGCGGCGCTGGCGAGTGCCCTGGCCGACTTCGCGGCGCCGCTCTACGTGCAAGCGCATGCCGCTGCCGCGGCGGCGGGCCGCGCCAAAGCGCTCGGGCTCAGCGTCAACCCGACCGTGGCGCAGAGCGGCATCGAGGTCATCCAGGATCCGCCGGCCTCCGCCCATCTCACCAACAGCGCCCGGCGTCGCGCCTATGCCTTCGTCGACCGTGTCTCGCACACCATCGGCGGCGTTGACGTGCCCGATCCCGGGGCGGTCACCGAGTTCGAGATCAAGCCCTCGATCGGCGTATCGGGCGGCGTGACCGGCGCCGTGACCGACATCATCGGCGCCTACTTCGGCAACCAGCCGACCGCGTATGCATCGATCACCGCTCCTGACAGCGGCAGTTTCGCCGTGCCCGCGCAACAGGGCACCGACAAGACGACCTACCAGGTGACCGTGGTCGGTGCCGGCGCGCACGCCGGCGTTTCCGCCAGCCTCACCGACGCGCAATCCGCCGCACTGACGCAGGTCGCCCTCAAGGGCTTCGCCGCCGACTTCTTCATGCCGCTCATCGGCAACGCCGTCATGGGCAGCGGCGCGATCAATTTCGGGGCCGGCCAAAGCGGCCCGGAAGCGGAGTTCATCGCCAATGCCCTGAGCGGCTTCATCAGCGATTTCATGGCGTTC
Organism: Caldimonas sp.; assembly: GCA_036722755.1. Lineage (GTDB taxonomy): Bacteria > Pseudomonadota > Gammaproteobacteria > Burkholderiales > Burkholderiaceae_C > Schlegelella_A. Next base: position 9,491 of record DAIMIM010000008.1, read on the forward strand.
GCGCCGACCGTTCCCGACCTCGTGCCCAAGCTCGTCGACGGCAAGTGGTTCGATGCCAGCGTCGATCTCACCACTTCGGTGGAAGGCTCGAGCACGCTGCGAACCATGTTGATCAAGGCCTTCACCGACGCCACCTCGAGATTCAGCGGCGGGACGTTGACGACCTCGCCGATGCTGAGCTTTCTGAAGGGTTTCGACAAGGCTCTCAATGCCGCCGGCGGCGTGCTGCAGGTGTTCGACTCGGGCGCCTACAGCCTGGATGTGGGTACGGCCGATCGTGCCGACCAGTGGAGCATCGTCGCGATCCCCGAGCACGTGACCCTCAACCCGGCGGCGAGCAACATCGGCGCCGACGGCAGCGTCACTCTGACGGCGAGCGTGCTCGGCGTCGAGGACACCGCCGGCTACAGCTTTCACTGGACCACGACGACGCAGGTCGGCGACCTGAACGAGGTGGCCGGCGGCTCGCGGATGCATCAGTCCGACTACTGCTCGTCGAGCCCCAAGTCGACCTTCGTGGCCAAGACCGACGCCACTCCGGGGGCGACCGACACGGTCACGGTGCAGATCTACAGCGGCGCGAACTGCGATCTCGCCAAGGGCAGCCTCCTCGGTACCGCGCAGGCGACCGTGACCTACACGAACAACCCCTGGCTCGGCACCTGGGTCGGCTCGGTCGTCTCGACCTGCGGCTTCTACTCGGGCGCGCTCACCTACGTCATCACGTCCGGCGGCGACAACGTGCTGAACATCGTCTTCAACGGCAGCGGCAACTTTTCGGCGACGTATTCCGGCAACACGGCCACCGCGGGCGACGTGCTCACGATGACCCTGAGTGGCAACACGATCTCGCTGATCGAGACCGACTCGTGCCAGACCGCCTCGTTCACGCGACAGCAATAGGCCGCGCGAGATGCTCGGGCTCGAGGAGAACCTTCATGACAGAAACCCGCACACCGGCCGCCGCTGTCGACGCGATCGCCAAGGCGCAAGGCCGGCAGATTCTTTTCTACTCGCCGGCCGGCCTGCTCGGCGGCACACTGACCTGCTCGCGGTGCGGAGCGTCCGGCCGCCAGCCGGACGTCATCGACCATGCATACGATTGCAGCTATGCCTTGCGGCCCGAGCCGCGCTCGTGACCGGCGCCTCAGCGGCGCGCCTGGCGCGGCGTCACGGCGGCGCGGGCCGACTTGGCGCCGAGCTTGCTCTCCGTGCCGGCGAGCAGCTTGGCGATGTTCGCCTTGTGCCGCCACACGAGCAGCAACGACATCACGAGGATGATTCCCGCCTCGGGCCCGACGTCCCAGATCAGCACGTCATAGAACGGCGCGAACGCGGCCGCGACCAATGAGGCGAGCGACGCGTAGCGGAAGAACGCGGCGATGATGATCCAGGTGGCGATCGTCGCCAGGCCGAGCCAGGGATTGAGGCCGAGCAGCACGCCGGCGGCGGTCGCCACGCCCTTGCCGCCCTTGAACCGAAAGTACAGCGGCCAGAGGTGGCCGAAGAAGGCGCCCAGGCCGGCCAGCGCCGGCACCCAGTCGAGCGCGGCGCTGCTCGCGCCCAGGCGCGGCCCGAGCCAGGCCGCGAGAGCGACGGCGGCGAAGCCCTTCAGCGCATCGAGCACCAGCGTGATGATGGCCGCCGGCTTGCTGCCCGAGCGCAGCACGTTGGTCGCGCCCGGGTTGCCCGAGCCGTAGGTGCGCGGATCGTCGAGCCGCATCGCGCGGCTCACGATCACCGCGAACGAGAGCGAGCCGACCAGATAGCCGGCGACGAGCGCGAGCACCGGCGCGGCGAACGAAATTGCATTGGTCATGGCTTGCGCCTCAGTTCGCGCAGCGGACTGGCTGTGCCTTCAGCGCGGTGATCAGCATGCTCGGCGCGATGCCGACGAGATAGCCGCGGCGGCCGCCATTGATGAAGATGCGGTCGAGCCCCAGCACCGTCTCCTCGACGTAGACCGGCATGGCCTTCCTGGTCGCGAACGGCGAGGTGCCGCCGACCTGGTAGCCGCTGTGCCGCTCGGCGACCTCCGGCGCGCACGCCGCCACCGACTTGACGCCAATCGCGCGCGCCAGGTTCTTCGTGCTGACCTGCCTGTCGCCATGCATCAGCACGATCAGCGGCCTGGCGCTGTCGTCCTGCATGACCAGCGTCTTGACGACGGCGTGCTCGTCGACGCCGAGCTGGCGCGCCGACTCCGCTGTGCCGCCGTGCTCGAGGTAGTCGTAGACGTGCTCGCTGAACGCCACGCCGGCGCGGCGCATCGCCTGCGTCGCCGGCGTCTCGCTGACGTGCCCGTGCTTTTTGACCATGGCGACGATTGTGAGCCTCGATGCCGGCGCGGCGGCGCACGGCCCGACCCGACGCGATGCGATGCGGCTGCTATTCCAGCCCGAAGCGCGTCTGCCGCCCCCAGCTGCGCTGGCCGGTGAGAAACGAGACCCAGCCGAGCGCCGCGCCGGTGTGGCGCAGCAGCTGGAACGTGAACGGCTCGACCAGCGCGGCGACGAGCGCCCAGCCGAAGCTGGCGCGGCTCGCATCGTCGACCCAGCGCCGGTAGAGATGCACCGACCAGAGATGGAAGGCGAGATCGAGACCGATCTTGGCGCCGATCAACGCGGCGACGGGCGCGATGATGTCGAGCCGGCGCGTCACCGCATAGACGACGAGCAGCGCGAACGCGGTCAGGCCGTACAGCGGCTGCAAGGTGTCGATCGCCTTGACCGGCAGCATCATGGTGCCGAGCCGGCCCTGCCGCCGGTCGCCGACCATCGCCCGGTACCAGTACTGCGTCTGCAGGAAGCCGCCGAACCAGCGCCGGCGCTGGCGCAGGAAGGCGCCGACGCTGCCCGGCGCCTCGGTTCGCGCCTGCGCGCCCCCGAGCACGCGAAAGCGCCAGACCTGGCCGAGCGCGACGGCGTGTCGGCGCATGCGGTGGATCAGCTCGTAGTCCTCGACCAGACAGGCCGGATCGAAGCCGCCGACGGCGACGACCGCGTCGCGGCGAAAGCCGGCGAACGCGCCGGAGACGAGCAGCAGGCTCTCGACTTCCATCCAGGCGTAGCGCGACAGGAAGTTGCGGATGTACTCGTAGGTCTGGAACCATTCGAGGCAGCGCCCGGACAGCGTCGGCTTGCAGACCGGCGTGATGATGCCCGTCACGGCCACCAGCTCGGGCTCGGCCTCGAACGCGCGCCGCACGGTGGCGATGGCGCGCCGATCGAGCAGCGTGTCGGCATCGACGGTGAGGACGATGTCGGTGCCGATGCCGACGATCGCGGCGTTCAGCGCCCTCGCCTTGCCGCCGTGCGGCAGGCGCAGCCAAGACAGCAGCGAGGCGCCGGTGCCTGCCGCGCTCTGCGCACCGACCTCCGGGGCGACGAGCGCGTATTGCTCGAGCAGCAGATGGGCCGTCGCGTCGGTCGATCCGTCGTCGGCGATGACAACCACATCGGGCGGATCGCTCTGGCCGAGCAGCGCGCCGAGCGTCGCCTCGAGCACTTTCGCTTCGTTGTGCGCGGCGACGATCACGCCGACGCTGCAGCGCCCGCGCGCTACCGCGTCTTGCCGCAGCGGCTTGCGCAACGCCCAGGTCTGCCAGAAGACGAAGGCCTGCAGCAGCGTGTCGTAAGCGATGTAGGCGATGCCGACCGACCAGGCGAGCACGCCACCCTGGACGAACGCGAGAACGAAGAGAGCGATCCAGGCGACGAAGACGGCGGCGTGGATGGCGACGCTCTGCCATGGCGTCGGCGGCGGCGACAGGCGAGACGATGCCGCGGCGCGGGCTGCGGTGAGCGAGACGATCAAGGCTGGTCCATGGCGTCGGCGTTCAGAAGCCCGCGAGACTACGCAGCAATCGGCCTGGCGGACGCGCACCGGGGTTCGCCAGCGACGCAAAGATTCGTGATGGTGTGAAATAGCGCCATGGTCGTGAACCGCTACACACGCGTCGCCGTCGTCCTGCACTGGGCGATCGCGGTGCTGATCGTCGTCAACGTGGCCATGGCATTGTCCTTCGATGCCCTGCCCGACGAATGGGTGCGGCCTTTCGTCGACGCGCACAAGTCGACCGGCATCACGGTGCTCGGCCTCGTCCTCCTGCGCATCCTCTGGCGCATTGCCCATCCGCCGCCGGCCATCCCGGCCGGCTACGCGTCATGGGAGCGCGTCGGCGCGCACGTCGTGCATGGGCTGCTCTATGCGCTGATGCTGCTGCTGCCGCTGTCCGGCTGGATGCACGACTCGGCCTGGAAAGATGCGGCGACGCATCCGATGACGCTCTTCGGCATCGTGCCGTGGCCTCGCATCGGCGCGATCATGTCGGTCGAGCCGGTCACGAAGGAAACGCTGCACACCGTCTTCGGCAACATCCACGTGGCCTTCGGCTACGTGCTCTACGCCCTGCTCGCGCTGCACATCGGCGGCGCCCTGAAGCACCAGTGGCTCGACCGCGAGCCGGAGCTGCAGCGCATGTCGCTCTAGGGCCTGTCAACGGGCCCTAGCCGACTTCGCCGCGCGGCTCGGCCGGCGCGGTGATCAGCGGCGGCTCCGGCTCGGGAAGGCTTTTGCATTCCTCGAAGACGCGGATCGCGCAGTGCGCGCAGATGCCGCGGTCAAGACGGTTGAAGATCGCCGCGATCGCGGTGTGCTTGGCCGGGAAGATGTGGTCCGTGCCGAGCTCGGCCATGAAGCCGATCTTCTGCCAGAGTGCGAGCACCGGCGCACGCGGCCGATGGAAATAGAGGTCGCCACCGGCACCGCGGCGCGTCAGCATCTCCTGGCGCCACAGCTCGGCCGCCGGCAGGTCGATGAAATTCATGCTCTTGGCCATGACGAGCAGGTGCTTGGGCGAGCCGGCCGGCGCACGCAGGTCGCGCAGCTGGTCGTCGACGTAGGCGACGGCGCCGAAGTAGACCTCGCCTTCCATCCGGATCATCTTCAGCTGCGGGCACTCCGGAAGAGGCGCCGGAACCTCGGCGCGGACGACGAAGGGACGCGCCGGCGCAGTCGTGTCGAAGCCCATCACGCGCATCGCCGGCTTCGAGGTGCGATAGAGATAGGTGACGAGCGACAGGATGGTGCCGAGCAGGATCGCGATCTCGAGGCGGATCGTCACGGTCGCGGCGAAGGTGGCGGCGGCGATCGCGAAGTCCTGGCGACTGTGGCGCCACAGGCGCTGCCATCCCGGCCAGTCGAACAGCGACCAGGCGACGACGACGAGCAGCCCGGCGATTGCCGCATACGGGATCAGCGCGAGCAGCGATGCGCTCGCCGCGACGAGCACCAGCAGCCACGCCGACGCGAACACGGCCGCCAGCGGCGTCTTCGCGCCGGCCTCGAAGTTCGGCATCGAGCGATTCATCGACCCGCACGACACATAGCAAGAGAACAGGCCGCCGACGACGTTGGACAGGCCCTGGCCGCGGAACTCGCGGTTGGCGTCGATGTGCTGGCCGGAGCGTTCGGCCACCGCCTTGGCGATGGAGATCGCCTGCCCGAGGGCGACGATGGTGATCGCGAAGGCGATGCCGATGAGATCGGGCAACAGCGAGAGGTCGATCGTCGGCACGTGAAAGCGGGGCCAGACCGAAGGCACGCTGCCCACGACCGCGACCGCGCCGTGCGCCGGCAGCCAGCGGTTGAGCGCCACCGCGGTCGCGGTACCGGCGACCAGGCCGACCAGGAGACCGGGCACGCGCGGCGAGATGCGCCGGGAGACGAGCGTGGCCGCCATCGTCACGGCCGCCACGACAACGGCCGCTTCGGAGACATTGCCCAGGCGCGAAACGACGAAGCCGATGACGGCCTGGGCGCGGTGTCCCGGCGGTGCCGGCAGGCCGAAGATGTCGGGCAGCGCGTGGATGACGATCAGCGCCGCGGCGCCGCCCGTGAAACCGCGCAGCGCCGAGGGCGAGATGAAGTTGGCGATCCCGCCGAGGCGCATGGCGCCGATCAGCCACTGCATCACGCCGACGATCAGCGTGACGGCCAGGGCCAGCTGGATGTAGGCCGGCGACTGCAGCGCCGCAAGCGGTGCGAGCGTCGCCGCCAGCACCAGCGAATTGGCATTGGTCGGCCCCGACATGACGTGCCAGCTCGAGCCGAACAATGCCGCGACGATGCACGGCACGACCGCCGTCGCCAGCCCGTACTCGGGCGGCAGGCCGGCCAGCGTCGCGAAGGCCAGGCCCTGCGGCAGCACGAGCAGAGCGCCGAGCACGCCGGCGATGAGGTCGGCGCGCAGCGTCGCGGCGTCGACGCGGCGCACCCACGGGCCGAACAGGCGCACGCTCCACGCCATCACGGCCGCGCGGCTCCTTGCGTGGCGTCGCGCGCGTAGGTCAGCATGCGGCCCTTGTAGGCGGCCACGTCCGCACACGCCGGCGTCGCGATCCGCTCTTCATGCAGCGTGAAGCCGAGCTGCGCCATCTGGCGATTGAACGCGGGCCGATTGCCACGATCCGGATCGACGATCCAGACCTCGGCGGTCGGCTGCGCGTGGCGGCCGATGAAGCCGGCGAGGTTCGATCGGTCGTCGCGCTCATAGAGCAGGTCGCTGCCGATGATGAGATCGAACCGTCCGCGCACGGTGCGGCCGCCGAGCGTGCGGCCGCGCCGCAATGGCGGCTCCATCGCACTCCAGTCGCCATGTCGGTACGGCATCGGGCCGAGGCCGTTGAGGCGCAGGTTCTTGCGCAGAAAGCTGGCGGCGAGCGGATGACAGTCGCTCGCCGTGACGTCGGCGCCGCGCCGATGGCCGACGATGCTCGCCAGCGCCAGGCCGCAGCCGATCTCGAGGATGCGCTCGCCCGGCTGCACCGTTCGCGCCGCGAGCCGGGCGGCGAGATGGGCGCCCGAGGGCCAGAGCAGGCCGAAGAGCGGCCACGTCGCCGACGAGATGCCGCGGCGATCGGCATTGCCGAACGGATCGAAGAACTGCTGGCGATCGAGGAGCGAGCGGATCGTCAGGTCGTCGACGCGAGCGACGCCGATGCGCTCCTCCTTGGTCAGGTAGCCCGGCATCGGCACCTGCAGACCCTAGTCGACGGTTGCGCCGCTGCGCTTGATGACGGGCGTCATCACGACGAGCTCGTGCTGCATGAACCTGCGCAGGTCCTCGCTCGTGCCGCCCACAGGTTCCATGTAGGCGACGGCCATCTTCTCGCGCACATCCGGGGATGCGAGCGCGTCGTTGATCTCGCGGTTCATGCGCTCGACGATGTCGCTCGGCGTGCTCGCCGGCGCCATCACGGCCATCCAGGCGGAGTTCTCGACGTCGGGCAGGCCGGCTTCCTTCAGGGTCGGGATGTCGGGCATGAGCGCGCTCCGTCTGGCGGTGGTGACCGCCAGCGCGCGCAGCTTGCCGGCCTTGACCTGCGGCATCACGGCGACGCCGGGGACGCAGGCGAACTGCACGTCGCCCTGCAGCAGCGCGACGATCGCCAGGGGGGACGAGGCGTAGGGAATGTGAACCGCGAAGGTGTCGGTCTTCGACTTCAGCAGCTCGACGCCGAGGTGCGAGAGGCTGCCGACGCCGATCGATGCGAAGTTGTACTGGCCGGGATGCGACTTCATGGCGCTGACGAGCTGGCCGATGCTGGCGATGCCCGAATCGGCGCGCACCGCGCAGACCGAGGCCTGCGCGCCGCCGAGCACGACCGGCCGCAACTCGGTGAACGGGTCGTAGCCGAGCTTCTTGTAGAGCACGGTGTTGTAGACCAGCGGCCCGTTGGTGCTGACGACGAAGGTGTAGCCGTCTCCGGGCGCTTTCGCGACGAAGAGCGTGCCGGTGTTGCCGCCGGCGCCTGCCTTGTTGTCGACGACGATCGCCTGGCCGAGCTTGGGCGCGATCTTCTCGGAGACGATGCGCGCGAAGACGTCGGGCGAGGAGCCCGCCGCATACGGAATGACGATGTGGATCGGCCGGTTCGGCCAGCCCGCCGTGCTGCCTTGCGCAGCAACACCAGCGCACGCCATGGCGAGCGCGCCGAGAAACGAGCGGCGTAGATACTCCGCGTGGCAATGCAATCGAATCATGGGGAGCGCGTCGCCCGAGGGCGTTGGCAAAGAGGCGTCGATCGTAGCAAGCGCGCGGCGCTCAGCGCTGCGGCATGTCCTTCGCGCTGTAGCCGAGGCTCACGCTCGCGTCGACCGGTATCGGCGGCATGGTCGCATTCCAGGCCAGCCAGTCGTCGCGCATCGCCTGCAGGCGCGCCGGCTGGCGCGACGCATGGTTGGCGCGCTCGCGCTCGTCGGCGGCAAGGTCGAACAGGTACTCGTGCTCGTCGACCTTCAGGTATTTCCAGCTGCCCAGTCGCGAGGCCCGCTGCTGGCGATGGTTCATGCGCCAGTGCAGCGGCCGCTCGAAGGTGTGCGAGGCGTCCTGCAGGACGGGCAGCAGGGAGACGCCGTCGAGCGGATAGTCGGCGTGCGCGGCGACGCCGGCTGCGTCGAGCATCGTCGCCGACCAGTCCATCGTCATGCAGAGCTGCCCGCTCGTCTTGCCGGCTGCGATGGCGGCCGGCCAGTGCGCGATCCACGGCACGCGGATGCCGCCTTCGGTGAGATCCATCTTGCCGCCGACCAGCGGCCAGTTGTCGGAAAAGCGCTCGCCGCCGTTGTCGCTCGTGAAGACGACCAGCGTGTCGCGGGCGACGCCGCTGGCCTCGAGCGCAGCCATGATCCGGCCGATGCCTTCGTCCATGTGCTCGATCATGCGGCGATAGGTGTGGATGTTGCCGCCGTGCAGGTGAAAGAGGTTGTCCTTCACCTCGAGCGCGAGCGCCGCGTCGTCGCGCGTTTCCCACGGCCAGTGCGGCGCGGTGTAGTGCACGCTGATGAAGAACGGAGCACCGACCGGCGAGGCGAAGCGGTCGATCGTCGCGACGGTGCGCTGCGAGATGAGGTCGGTGAGATAGCCTGCTTCGACATGCTCGGCATCGCCTTCGAAGAGGTCGTGCGTGCCGCGGAAATCGCAGTGGCTGAAGTAGTCGACGCCGCCCGACATCGGGCCGAAGAACTCGTCGTAGCCCGAGCGCAGCGGGCTGAACGCCGGCGGATAGCCGAGGTGCCACTTGCCGACGAGCGCGGTGCGATAGCCCGATTGCTTCAGCAGCGACGGCAGCGTCGGATGCCCGGGCGGCAGGCCGAGCGTCGTGCTGCCTCGGCTCTGGCTGTTGATCGGCTCTTCGGCGGCGCCGCGCAGGCGGTACTGGTAACGCGCCGTCATGAGGGCGAAGCGGGTCGGCGAGCAGACCGGCGAGTTGGAATATCCCTGAGTGAAGCGGATCCCGTCGGCGGCCAGCCGGTCGAGCACGGGCGAAACCGGTGCGCGCCCGCCGTAGCAGCCGAGATCGGCGAAGCCGAGGTCGTCGGCGACGATGAAGACGATGTTGGGTCGGGTGTCCATGTGCGTCAGCGTTCGCGATGCTGTCGGATGGCCTCGATGATCGCAGCCCGCGTTCGCTCGACGCCGTTGCCTCGGCTGCCGATCGCGGCCGCCGCGGACACGCCGCGCGGATCGCCCGGCCGCGCCAGGCCCTGTCGCGAGCCGAACGTGTAGGCGAAGACCCAGGTGAATTCAGCGCCCAGCAGGAAGATCTGCGCCGAGTAGTACATCCAGAACAGCAGCACGACGAGCGAGCCGGCCGCGCCGAAGCCCGAAGCCAGGCCGCTCTTGCCCAGATAGAGACCGATCGCGAACTTGCCGGCATTGAACAGCAGCGAGGTGACCGCGGCGCCGATCCAGACGTCGCGCCAGCGGATCGTCGCGCGCGGCATGATCTTGTAGATCATCGCGAACATCAATGTGATGAAGACGAGGCCGAACAAGAAGGTCACGGCCTGGGCGAGCGCCTCCCACCCTGGAAAGACCGGCTCCCACCAGCTGCCGAGCGCGGCGATGGCGGCGCTGGCGACCAGGGAGACGATCAGCAGGAAGCCGATGCCCAGCACCATGCCGAACGACAGCAGGCGCGAGCGCAGCAGCGAGAAGATGCCCGACCTGCGGGCGCGTGCCGGCGCTCGCCAGATCCGGTCGAGCGCGTTCTGCAGCTCGCCGAAGACGCCGGTGGCGCCGACCAGCAGCACCACCACGCCGATCGCCGTACCGACCATGCCCTGGCGCGGCTTGTTCAGGCTTTTCAGCATGGCTTGCACGGCGGACGCGCCCTGCTCGCCCATCAGGCCGCGCAATTGCTCGAGGATCTGGCCGCGGGCGGCATCGTCGCCAAAGACGAGGCCGGCGATGGACACCACGATCAGCACCAGCGGGGCGATCGAGAACAGGGCGTAGTACGCGAGCGCCGCGCCCATGCTCGGCGCGTAGTCGTCGATCCAGGCCGTGACGGCCTGCTTCGAGATGTCCCAGAGGTCGATGGGTTTCATGCGGCGGTCGAGGCGCGGGGGTTGCGGCAGGGCTGTGGCCCGCGTGCTGCTCCACGCGACTGCGGGAGCCAGCATATGATGCGCGCGCAGAAGTTGCTGCCGGAACCGCCGGCCGTTGCGTCGAACCCAAACACACAGGAGAACCCTATGATGTCTCGTCGTTTTGCTCTTGCAGCCGCCCTTGTCGCCGGTACGTTTGCCGTTGCCGGCTGCGGCTCGATGAACTCCAGCTCGATGGCGCCCGGCGCGATGTCGGCCTCCATGAGCGGTGGCAGCGAAGTGCCGCCGACCACGAGCGCCGGCACCGGCATGGCCAAGGTCAACCTCAGCGGCAATTCACTGACATGGACGGTGACGTATTCCGGCCTGACCGGCCCGGTCAAGGCCGGCCACTTCCACGGCCCGGCGGCTCCGGGCAGCAACGCCGGCGTCGTCGTTCCGTTCACGGGCAGCCTCGACAGCCCGATCAGCGGCAGTGCCACGCTGACCGACGCGCAGGTCGCCGACCTGAAGGCCGGCAAGTGGTACGTCAACCTGCACACCGCTGCGAGCCCGGGCGGCGAGATCCGCGGCCAGGTCAAGTAAGCGCGGCCGCCTCGCCGTTCACGGCGAGGAGGAAGCACGCAGCGAAGGCGCCTCAGGGCGCCTTCGCCTTTTCTTCTTCGCGAAGGCGCAGCACGCGCCGCTGCACCTTGCCCGTCGTCGTCATCGGCAACGCGTCGATGAACTCGATCTCCTTCGGATACTCGTACGGCGCGAGCTTGCCGCGCACATGCGCCTGCAGCTCACGCTCGAGCTCGCGCGAGGCGGCGTAGCCGGAGGCGAGCACGATGTAGGCCTTGACCACCGCGCCGCGCTCACGATCGGGCTTGGGAACGACGGCCGCGTTGGCCACCGCCGCATGCTTGACGAGGCAGTTCTCGATCTCGCTCGGGCCGATCCGGTAGCCGGCCGCCTTGAAGACGTCGTCGCTGCGGCCCTGATACCAGAGGTAGCCGTCGGCATCCATGCTCGCGGTGTCGCCGGTGCGGCACCAGCTGTTCTCGGGATCGTCGGTGAACTTGGCGAGCGTCGCGTCGTCGCGCTTCCAGTAGCCGAGAAAGAAGATCGGATCGCGGTCGCCGTGGACGTCGCGCCGGTGCAGCGCGACATCGCCCGGCGTGCCGCGCGGGCATTCGCGGCCGGCGTCATCGAGCACGGCAATGCGGTGCCCCGGATACGGCCGGCCCATGCTGCCGGGGCGCGCCGGCCAGCGGCTGTCGCAGTTGCCGACGATGTAGTTGATCTCGGTCTGCCCGAACATCTCGTTGGGCACGACGCCGAGCCGGTCGCGGCACCACGCGAAGACCGCGTCGCCGACCGCTTCGCCCGCGCTCATGATCGCGCGCAGCCGCAGCGTGAAGCGCTCGCCCGGCCAGGGCACGGCCTTCATCATGGCCTTCAGCGCCGTCGGAAACAGGAAGGTGTGCGTGACGCCGTAGCGCTCCATCAACGTGAATGCGGTCTCCGGCGCGAAGCGACCCTGCCAGGCGACGATCTCGCGGCCGAAGTAGAGCGTGGGAAGCAACGCATCCATCAGGCCGCCGGTCCAGGCCCAGTCGGCCGGCGACCAGAACACGGCGTCGGCCTGGGGAAACCAGTTCTGGCTGCAGACGAAGCCCGGCAGGTTGCCGATCAGGGCACGGTGCGGTAACAGCGTGCCCTTCGGCGGGCCGGTCGTGCCGCTGGTGTAGATGAGGATGGCCGGGTCGTCGGCGCCGGTGTCGACAGGGGCGCCGAGCGGCTCGGCATCGGCGAGCAATTGCGACCAGTCGGCATCGCCGCGGCCTTCGGCGGCGCCGGCCGCGACGACGGTCCGCAGCATGGCGCAGAGCGGGCGTGTCGCCAGGATGTTGTCGATGCCGCTCTCGTCGACGATGGCCAGCCGCGCGCCGCTGTCGTTGATGCGGTACTCGAGCGCATCAGGCCCGAACAGCATCGACAGCGGCATGGCGACGGCGCCGAGCCGGTAGATCGCGATATGGGCGATGGCGGTCTCGACGCGCTGCGGCATGACGATGGCGACGCGGTCGCCTTGCCCGACGCCGAGGCTGCGCAGCGCGGCGGCAAGGCGATCGGCGTCATGGTCGAGCGCGGCGTAGGTCAGCGTGCGTCGCTCGCCGTTGTCGTGCTCGTGACGGATCGCGACCGCGTCCGGCGTCTCGCGCGCCCAGCGTGTGCAGCAAACCTCGGCGATGTTGAAGCGCTCGGGCACCAGCCAGCGAAAGCCGGCGTGCAGCGCCGCGTACTGGTCGACGCGCCGCTCAGACATGGCGCCGCCCCGGCTTGCCGTACGCGGCGAGCGTTTCCCCGGTGATCCTGCAGATCCGCCAGTCGGGCATCACCGTCGCGCCCAAGTGCTCGTAGAAGCGGATCGCGCTTTCGTTCCAGTCGAGCACGCTCCACTCGAAGCGGCCGTAGCCGCGCTCGGCGGCAAGGCGCGCGAGGCGCGTCAGCAAGGCCTTGCCGATGCCTTTGCCGCGCTGCGCCGGCTCGACGAACAGATCTTCGAGATACAGGCCGGGCTGGGCCAGGAAGGTCGAGAAATTGGTGAAGAACAGGGCGAACGCGACGACCTTGCCGCCCTGCTCCGCGACCAGCGCCTCGGCGACCGGACGCTCGCCGAAGAGGTGCGGGCGCAGCGTGTCGGGCGTCACTTGCAGCAGGTGCGAGAGCTTTTCGAATTCGGCGAGCTGCCCGATGAGGGCGACGACGGCGTCGACATCGCGCGGCTCGGCTGGGCGGATCAGGAAGCGTGGTTCGGTCATCGATCCATTCTGCATCGCCGCGCCAGGGTCGCACAGGTGTCTCCCCGCAGACAGCGCCGCCGGTCGCTCGCGCTTAAAGTGCCCGTCTTCGCCCGCACGGGCACGCCGGTCGCGCGCCACCCATGAGCGTTTCCCCATATCTGCCGCGCCGCGAGGCGCGAAGCCGCTTCGTCGAGGCGCGCGGCCTTCGCCATCATCTGCTCGAGTGGGGCGACGCCTCGGCCGTCTCGGCCGACAAGCCGCCACTGCTGATGCTGCACGGCTGGATGGACGTGGCCGCGTCGTTCCAGTTCGTCGTCGATGCACTCTCGGTGGACCGCCATGTGCTCGCCCTCGACTGGCGCGGCTTCGGCGCCAGCGACACGCCAGCCGCCGACACCTATTTCTTCCCCGAGTACCTGGGCGATCTCGAATGCGTGCTCGACGCGCTGTTCGGCACGGAGCATGCGCCGATCGACCTGCTCGGCCACAGCATGGGCGGCAACGTCGCCATGCTCTATGCCGGCGTGCGGCCGGCGCGCATCCGCAACCTGATCAATCTCGAGGGCTTCGGCATGCCGCGCTCGAAGCCGACCCAGGCGCCCAAGCGCCTGGCCGGCTGGCTCGACGAGCTGAAGCAGCCTCAACTGCTGCGTCCCTACGATTCGCTCGAGGCGGTCGCGGCGCGGCTGCAGAAGACCAACCCCTTGCTGCGCGCCGACCGCGCGGCGTGGCTCGCCGGGCACTGGTCGGCGCGTGTCGCAGGCACGGGCGCCGCTCCCGACAGCTGGCAGTTGCTCGCCGACCCGAATCACAAGCGGTCGAGCCCGCTGCTGCCCGCCGTCGACGAGTGGCTCGAGTGCTGGAAACGCATCGCCGCGCCGGTGCTCTGGGTCGAAGGCGACCGCACGGACGTCTCGATCTGGTGGGGCGAGCGCTACACCAAGGCCGAGTTCCACGAGCGGCTGAACGTCGTCGCCGATGTCGAGCGGCACATCGTCTCGCCGGCCGGGCACATGCTCCA
>DAIMIM010000009.1:0-22356 GCA_036722755.1 Caldimonas sp.
CGCGCGGGATGAGATCGAAGGGGATCAGGCGCTCGGTGCCGTCGCCGTCCTCGTCCTTGGCGCCATAGACCGCGAAGGTGATGCCGACGCGGCGAAAGATGACCTCGGCTTCCTCGCGGCGCGAGTGCATGACCTGCGGCGGCTGCTCGGACAGCCACGTGTCATAGCAGCGGTAGTGCTCGCGCACGGCATCGCCGCTTTCCCGCATCTCGTCGAAGCCGACCGTCATTCAAAAGCCCCCGTGGCGCGAGAGTAGCAAAGTCCGCGCCCGGCGCCGCTCAGTCGCCTTCCGCCAGCTCGGTGTGGTGCCAGTAGCGACGCCCCGTGTAGCGCTCGCACCGGCCCGCCGGCGGCCCGTCGGCCGGCCATTGCCAGGCGCCGCAGGCGGGGCTGGCAACGATGGCGGCGCCGCGCTCGCGGTAGCGCTCGACGACATCGGCCGCCGGGTGGTGGAAGCGATTGCGGTAGCCGGCCTGAAAGACGCCGATCTTCGGCTGCACCGCGTCGAGGAAGAGCGCGGTGGACGACGTGCGGCTGCCGTGGTGCGGCGCGATCAGGACGTCGCTGCGCAGCGCCGCGCCGTGCGCGGCGACCAGCAGCGCCTCCTGCTCGCGCTCGATGTCGCCGGCGAGGATGGCGCTGCGGCCGCCGCCCGAGACGCGCAGCACGCACGACATCGCGTTCGCCTTCGGTTTGCGTTCCTGCGCGCGCCCGTAGTCGTCGGCGGCGGGACGCAGCACGACGAAATCGACGCCGTCCCAGCGCCATCGCTGACCGGCCTCGCAACGCGAGCTCGTTCTCGCCAGGGCGACGAGGGGATGCGTCAGGTCGAGCGAGCTCGTGAGCGCCTCGACGTCGAGGCCGCTCAGCACGGCCTTGGCGCCGCCCACGTGGTCGAGGTCGCTGTGGCTGAGCATGAGCAGGTCGACGTGCGTGTCGCCGCGCGCGCGCAGCAGCGGAACCAGCACGCGCTGGCCTGCGTCGCTCTCGCGAGAGTATTGCGGGCCGGCGTCGAAGAGCAGGACATGGCCGCGCGTGCGCACCAGCACCGCCATGCCCTGGCCGACGTCGGCGGCGACGAGGTCGAACTGGCCGGGCTCGGGCAGCGCACGCGGCGGCACGAGCAGCGCGAAGGCGAGAGGCACGCCGAGCAGACGGGCGCGCCACGGCAGCGGCATGACGATCAGCGCCGCGCCAACGAGCCCGGCGACCTGCGCCCAGTGCGGCGCGACCGGGACCACCCAGACCGCGCCCGGGATCGCGGCGAGCCGGCCGAGCATGGCGTCGAGCGCCTGCACCGCGGCGCTGCCGAGCCACCAGAGCGGCGTGATGGCGATGCCGAGCAGCGCGAGCGGCGTGATGACGAGGGTGACGGCCGGTATGGCGACGAGATTGGCGAGAAAGCCGACCACCGACACCTGCTGGAAGAAGACGAGCGTGAGCGGCGTGAGGCCGAGCGTGGCGATCACCTGCGTGCGCAGGTCGGCACGCAGATGGGCGCCCAGACGCGTCGGCCAGCCGCGCCAGCCCGAAGCCGCGGGAGCCGCGGGAGCCGCGGCCGGCTCGGCGTCGCCAGTCGCCGGCGACGACGCCATGAGCAGCGCCACGGCCATGAACGACAGCCAGAAGCCTGCCTGGGTCAGCGCCCACGGATCGATCGCCGTCACCACGACAGCGGCGGCAGCGAGCACGACCAGCCATGGCCAGCGCACGCCGGCGACCTGCAGGACCGCCACGGTCGCGAGCATCCAGACGGTGCGTTGCGAGGGCACGCCCCAGCCGGAGAAGACGGCGTAGGCCGCCGCGGCCGCGACGCCGCCCCAGCGCGCCGCGAGCTGCGCGGGCAGCGCGAGCGTGGCCCGT
This sequence comes from Caldimonas sp., assembly GCA_036722755.1. GTDB lineage: Bacteria > Pseudomonadota > Gammaproteobacteria > Burkholderiales > Burkholderiaceae_C > Schlegelella_A. The sequence continues at coordinate 1,864 of DAIMIM010000009.1, forward strand.
GCGCTGCGTCGCCAGGCCGCGGCGACGAGCAGGCCGGCGAGCCAGGCGAACATCGTGACGTGCAGGCCGCTGATCGACATGAGGTGCGCAACGCCGGTGTTGCGGAACAGGTCCCAGTCGTCGCGTTCGATCGCTCCCTGGTCGCCGACCGTCAACGCGGCGAGCACGCCGGCGGCCCGACGATCGTCGACCTTGGCGTAGATCGCGTCGCGCACGCGCTGGCGCAATCGCTCGACCGCAAAGCCGCTGCGATCGCCGAGCAGGACCGGCGCCGGCACATCGCGGACGTAGCCGGTCGCGCGCAGGCCCTGCTCGAACAATTGCAGCTCGTAGTCGAAGCCGTCGGGGTTGAGGTTGCCGTGCGGCCGGCGCAGACGCACCGTGAACTGCCAGCGCTGGCCGGGGCGCAGCGCGCGCTGCGGCTGGGTCAGCGCCGCGTCTTCGTGAAAGCCTGCATACCAGCCGAGCGCGATCCGCGCCGGCAGCACGGTGTCGTCGCGGCGCCGCGACGCATCGTCGAGGTCGAAGCGAAAGCGCAGGCCGCTCGGTCCCTTCTGCGGCAGACTGGCGACGACGCCCGTGACGACGAGGTCGCGCCCTTCGAGCCCGGAAGCCAGCGCGTCGGCGAGCCGCAGGCTGGCCTGCAACCCGGTGACCGAAAACCCCGCGAGCACGGCGGCGGCCGTCGCCAGGACGAGTGCGAGAGCGTGGCGGCGCCGGATCAACAAGGCGACGCCGACGGCGAGCGCCGACACCGCGACGCCTGCGGCGTAGGCGGACGTGGTCTCGAGCGAAGGCTCGAGCAACTGCAGCGCCACGCCGGACAACCAGGCGACCATGAGCGCGGCGAGCCACGTGACGCCCATCGGCCGACTTCCTGTTGCAGCGGTGGGCGCAGTATGCCCGGCCACTTCGGGGTGTACGATTTGTCCCCGTTCCGTGCCGCACGCCGCCATGTCCTCGATCTACGACCGCCTCACCGATCTCGATATCTCGCTGCCGCCGCTGGCGATTCCGGCCGGTGCGTACGTTCCCTTCGTTCGAAGCGGCAACCTGATCTTCCTGTCGGGCCACATCGCCAAGCGCGACGGCAAGGTCTGGGTCGGGCAGCTGGGCCGCGACATGACGACTGCCACCGGCAAGAAGGCAGCGCGCGCCGTCGCCGTCGATCTGCTCGGCACCTTGCACGCCGCCGTCGGCGATCTCGACAAGATCGAGCGGATCGTTCGCGTCACCAGCCTCGTCAACAGCGCGCCCGACTTCACCGAGCACCATCTCGTCACCAACGGCTGCTCGGAGCTGCTCGGCGAGGTCTTCGCCGAAAAGGGCGCGCATGCGCGCAGCGCCTTCGGCGTCGCCCAGCTTCCGCTCGGCGCCTGCGTCGAGATCGAGCTCGTCGTCGAAGCGGCAGGGCCCGCGCACGGCTCTTGAACGCGCCGCTGTGAGCGCGGCCCGCCGGTCGTCGTCGTTCGTCACCACGCGCCGCGCAACGGCGTCGTGGGCGTTTCCGCTCATTGCCGTCGCCGCCTTCGGCGGCGTCGCCGCGGCGCTCGTCTCGCAACATGTCTACGGCATGGATCCGTGCGCCTGGTGCGTGCTGCAGCGCCTCATCTTCGTCGCGATCGGCGCCTTTGCCCTGCTCGGCTTGGCATGGCGGCAGGTCGCCGTCGGCCGCGTTGCCGGAGCCGCCGTGCTCCTGCTGGCGCTGGCGGGCATCGCCTCGGCGCTGTGGCAGCACATCGTCGCGTCGAAGTCGGCCTCGTGCAACCTGACGCTTGCCGACCGCATCGTCTCGGGATCGGGCATCGATCAGCTGCTGCCCAGCGTTTTCGAGGCCCGCGCCAGCTGTGCCGATGCCGCGGTCAGCCTATTCGGCGTCTCCTACGCGCTCTGGGCGGCGGCGCTGTTCGCGCTCTGCGCGGTCGCCGCGTTCCGCGCCTTTCGCACCGCCTGCTGAGCACGCGTGGCGGCGCCGTTCACTCGGCGACAGGCGTGTGCAGCGCGATCTCGTCGGAAATGAACTGCAGCACGGCGATGACCGCCGATTCCGAATAGGCGCCCGGCACGAGCGCCTGGCAGATCGATTGCGCCGTGCGCAGCCGCTCGTAGATGGCGATCGCGGCGTCGATTTCGATCTCCGGCCAGTGCGAGGCCTGCAGGACATCGAGGCGCTGGTCGAATGAATCGGTGGCGTCGAGAACGATTTTCTTCATGGCGTGTTCCGTGTGATCTGGCGCGATGGCATCGATCGTAGTCGCGATCAGGGTCCGGCCACGACGCGCATGGCCTTCGGCATCGCCTCCTGGCGCCGACCCTTGCGCGCGCGACGGCCGAGATGCGCGTCGAGCGCCGTGCCGCGCAGCACCTCGTCGCGCGCCTTGCCGCCCCGGCCGACGCCGAGGATGCGCAAGACCTCGGCGAACACCGCCACGCTCACCAGCGCATCTTTCGCGTCGAGATCGATCAGGGTGAGGCCGCGGCCGCCGTTGGCCTGCAGCTTCAGCTCGTCGATGCCGAAGACGAGGAGGCGCCCTTCCAGCGTCAGGCAGGCCACGCGAGCGGCGCCGCTGGCGACCAGCGCCGGCGGCAGCGGCTTGTCGTCGCCCTCGAGATCGAGGAAGGCCTTGCCGCCACGCTGGCGCGAGAGCAGGTCGCCGGCGCGTGCGAGCAGGCCGAAGCCGCCGGTGCCGGCGAGCAGCAGCAGCTGCGACGGCGGGCCTGCGAAGTAGTGCGCCGGTTGCGTGCCCGGCTGCACGTCGATCAACGACGTGATGGGCTGGCCGTCGCCGCGCCCGCTCGGCAGCGTCGCGACGGCGGTCGAGTAGACGCGGCCGTCGCTGCCGAACACGAGCAGCGTGTCGACGCTGCGGCAGGCAAAGGTGCCGTAGAGCGCGTCGCCCGCCTTGAACGCCAGCTGCGCGGCCTCGATCTCGTGGCCCTTCAATGCGCGCACCCAGCCCTTGAGGCTGACCGCGACGGTGACGGGCTCGTCGACGACCCGCACTTCGGCGACCGATCGTTTGCCCGGCTCGATGAGCGTGCGTCGCTCGTCGCCATGCGCCTTCGCGTCGGCCTCGATCTCGCGAACGACGATGCGCTTCAGCGCGGCCGGACTGGCCAGCACGTCGCGCAGGCGCGCCTGCTCGGTCTGCAGCTCCTTCAGCTCCTGCTCGATGCGGATCGCCTCGAGCCGAGCGAGCTGGCGCAGACGAATCTCGAGGATGTCGTCGGCCTGGCGCTCGCTCAGCGCGAAGCGCGCCATCAGCGCCGCCCTGGGCTCGTCGGCGGCGCGGATCAGCGCGATCACCTCGTCGATGTTGAGGAGGACGAGCTGGCGGCCCTCGAGCACGTGGATGCGATCGGCCACGCGCGCCAGCCGATGCTGCGAGCGACGTTCGACCGTGCGCAGGCGGTAGCCGATCCATTCGGCGAGCACCTGGCGCAGGCTCTTCTGCGTCGGCCGGCCATCGCTGCCGACCATCGTCATGTTGACCGGCGCCGAGCTCTCGAGGCTGGTGTGCGCGAGCAGCGTCGTCAGCAGGTCCTCCTGCGGCGTGCGGCTGGTTTTCGGCTCGAAGACCAGCCGCACCGGCGCCTGCTGGCTCGATTCGTCGCGCACCGCGTCGAGCACCGAGAGCACCGCGGCCTTGAGCTGCAGCTGTTCCGAGCCGAGCGCCTTCTTGCCGGCGCGCAGCGTCGGATTGGTCAGCTCCTCGATCTCCTCCAGCACCTTCTGCGCGCTCGCCCCCGGCGGCAGCTCGGTGACGACGACCTGCCACTGGCCGCGCGCCAGCTCCTCGATCTTCCAGCGCGCGCGCACCTTGAGCGAGCCGCGGCCGGTCGCGTAGGCGGAGCGGATCTCTTCCGGCGCGCTGATGATCTGTCCGCCACCGGGGAAATCGGGCCCGGGCAGGAGCTTCGCGAACGCGTCGTCGGTGAGCGCATCGTCGCGGATCAGGGCCACGGCCGCGGCCGCCACCTCGCGCAGGTTGTGGCTCGGGATCTCGGTCGCGAGGCCGACGGCGATGCCGCTGGCACCGTTGAGAAGCACGAACGGCAGCCGTGCCGGCAGCAGGCGCGGCTCTTCGGTCGAGCCGTCGTAGTTGGGAATGAAGTCGACGGTGCCTTCGTCGATCTCGTCGAGGAGCAGCCGCGCGATCGGCGCGAGCCGCGCTTCGGTGTAGCGCATCGCCGCGGCGCCGTCGCCGTCGCGCGAGCCGAAATTGCCCTGGCCATCGACCAGCGGATAGCGCTGCGCGAAGCCCTGCGCCATGCGCACCAGGGCGTCGTAGGCCGCCTGGTCGCCATGCGGATGAAAACGCCCGAGCACGTCGCCGACGACGCGCGCGCACTTGACCGCTTTCGGTCCGGCGGTCGTCGTGAAGGCGAGGCCCATCCGCGCCATCGCGTAGAGGATGCGGCGCTGCACGGGCTTCTGCCCGTCGCTGACGTCGGGCAGGGCCCGGCCCTTGACGACCGACAGCGCGTATTCGAGATAGGCACGCTCGGCATATTCACCGAGCGGCACGCTGGTGTCGCTGTCGGGTGCTTGCAAGGGGGCGTCGAAGAGATCTGCAGTCACGGCAATGTCGAGTCGGAAGAAATGAGCCTATCGCGGGAAGCGCTCGCGCAGCTTCAGCTTCCAGAACTTGCCGGTCGAGGTGCGCGGCAAGGCGTCGATGACCTCGTAGCGCTCCGGAAGCTGCCACTTGGCGAAGCCGTGACCGAGCAGGTGCGCGTCGAGCGCGGCGAAGATCGCCTGACGATCGCCGTCGATCGCCGCCGGCTTCAGGACGACGCATGCCAGCGGCCGCTCGCTCCACTTCGGATCGGGAATGGCGACGACGGCGGCTTCTGCAATCGCCGGATGCGCCATCAGCGCGTTCTCGAGATCGACCGACGAGATCCATTCGCCGCCCGACTTGATGAGGTCCTTGGTGCGATCGGTGATGCGCACGAAGCCGCGCTCGTCCATGACGGCGACGTCGCCGGTGCGCAGCCAGCCGTCGTCGGTGAACTTGTCGTCGCTCGGCGGAGCGCCGTGGTACGAACCGGTGATGAACGGGCCGCGACACTGGATCTCGCCCATCGTGCGGCCGTCCCAAGGCGCATCGTGCCCGTCGTCGCTGCGAATGCGGATCTCGACCAGCGGCACCGGCATGCCGGCCATCGCGGCGCGGCGGAATCGCTCGTCGTCGCTCGCGTCGTCGAGCCGCGGCGCGACGGTCGCCAGCGGCGAGGTCTCGGTCATTCCCCAGCCCTGCTTCAGCCACACGCCCTGCCGGTCGAAGGCGCGCACCAGCGACTCCGGCACCGCCGCGCCGCCGACCATCGAGCGCATGCCGGCCGGAAGCTGCCAGCGGCCGGGTTCTTCGGTCAGCGCCCGCTCGTAGCGCTGGATCAGGCCGAGCCAGATCGTCGGCACGCCGATCGAGAGCGTTGGCCGCTCGAGCCGGATGAGATCAAGCAGATCATCGGGGTGCAAGTGCGGACCGGGGAAGACGATCTTCGCGCCCATCATCACCGCGCCGTAGGGCAGGCCCCAGCAATTGGCATGGAACATCGGCGTGACGGGCAGCAGCACGTCGGTCGAGCACAGCGCCCAGTTCTCGCCGAGGCAACCGACCAGCGTGTGCAGCACCGTCGAGCGGTGCGAATAGACGACGCCCTTCGGCCGGCCCGTGGTGCCCGACGTGTAGCACATCGAAACCGCGTCGTTTTCCCCGTGCGGCACCGCCGGCCCGATCGTCGGCGCCGCGGCGAGCATCGCTTCGTAGTCGATGGCGCCGGCCGACGTGTCGACGGGCGCGCCCGAGAACGGGAAGACGATGACCTTCTCGAAGGCGTGCCGGTCGGCGAACTGGCGATAGAGCGGCAACAGGATGTCGTCGACGATCAGGAAGCGGTCGTCGGCGTCGGCCGCGATCCAGCCGATCTCGTCGGGCGACAGGCGCAGGTTGAGCGTGTGCATGACGCCACCGGCGGCCGGAATGCCGAAGTAGCACTCCAGGTGGGCGTGGTGGTTCCAGCTGAGCGTCGCGACGCGCTCGCCCTTCCTCAGGCCGAGCGCCGCAAGCGCCGCCGCCAGCCTGCGCGTGCGCGCGTGGTACTCGCGGTAGGTGTGCGTGCGCAGCGACTTGTCGGGCAGCCGCGAGACGATGGTGTGCTCTGGATAGAGCGTGCCTGCGCGATCGAGCAGATGGTCGATCGACAGCGGTACGTCCATCATCGTCGAGCGGATCATCGCCGACTCCTGTCGGCCGACGCCGTGCGCAAGAGCGCCGCGCCGCGCGCTTCGACCTGTGCTTCGTGCTCGTCGTGCAGCATCGACATGACGATCAGCGAGTCGAAGCCGTCGTCGCCGCGCACGCTCTCGCGCAAGCGCCCTTCCTCGACGAAGCCTTCGCTGCGATAGAGCGCCAGCGCCCGCGCGTTCCGGCTCTTCACGTCGAGCCAGAAGCGGTGCGCGGCGAGACCCTGAAACGCCATCTCGGCAAGCAGGCGAACGCAGGCGCGGCCGTAACCCTGGCCCTTGGGCTGCAGCACCAGGCGCTTGAGCTCGACCGAACCGTGCGGATTACGGCAACCCTGCAGGATGACGAAGCCCGCGGCCGGCCAGCCGTCGCCCGCTTCGACGATGAAGTGCCGGAAATCGGGAATGCGCAGCGCGCTCTCGTGCTGCACGCGCTCCCACGGCGTGATGAAGGGGCGGTTGGCGGGGTCGCTCTCGACCGAGCCGACAAAGTCGAGGTCCGACAGCATCGTCGGCCGCAGGCGGATCGGCAGCGGTGTCATCAGGATGCCGACGCGATCAGACGTCGAGCTCGACCGCATCGCCGCGCAGCTCCATCAGCTCGCGCCGGGCCTGCGCCTCGCCCTTGCCCATGAGCTTGGTCAGCGAGCGCGTCGTCGCCTCCGCGCCGGCGGCGCCGAAGCTCACCTGCAGCAGGCGGCGCGTCTCCGGATTGAGCGTCGTGTCCCAGAGCTGCTCGGCGTTCATCTCGCCGAGACCCTTGAAGCGGCTGATGCTCCACGCCTTGTCCTTCACGCCTTCTTTCTGCAGGCGATCGGTGATCGCGCGCAGCTCGCCGTCGTCGAGGGCGTAGATCTTCGCTGCCGGCTTGCGCCCGCGCGCCGGCGCGTCGACGCGAAAGAGCGGCGGCTTGGCGATGTGGATGTGGCCGCGCTCGACCAGCTTCGGGAAGTGGCGATAGAAGAGCGAGAGCAGCAGCACCTGGATGTGCGAGCCGTCGACATCGGCGTCGGAGAGGATGCAGATCTTTCCGTAGCGCAGCCCCGAGAGATCGGGCTCGTCGCCGGCGCCATGCGGATCGACGCCGATCGCCACGGCGATGTCGTGGATCTCGTTGTTGGCGAAGAGCCGGTCGCGCTCGACTTCCCAGGCGTTGAGGATCTTGCCGCGCAGGGGCAGGATCGCCTGCGTCTCCTTGTCGCGGCCCATCTTGGCGCTGCCGCCCGCCGAATCGCCCTCGACCAGGAAGATCTCGTTCTGCGCCAGGTCGCGGCTCTCGCAGTCGGTGAGCTTGCCGGGCAGCACGGCGACGCCCGAGCCGCGGCGCTTCTCGACCTTCTGGCTCGCGCGCTGCCGCGTCTGCGCCTGGCGGATGACGAGCTCGGCGAGCTTCCTGCCATGGTCGACGTGCTGGTTCAGCCACAGCTCGAGCGCCGGCTTGACGCAGTTCGAGACCAGGCGCAGCGCCTCGCGGCTGTTGAGTCGCTCCTTGATCTGGCCCTGGAACTGCGGGTCGAGCACCTTGGCCGAGAGCACGAAGCTGGCGCGCGAGAACACGTCATCCGGCATCGGCTTGACACCTTTGGGCAGCAGGTTGTGCATGTCGATGAAGTTCTTCACCGCACCGAACAGGCCGTCCTTCAGGCCCGACTCGTGGGTGCCGCCGGCCACCGTCGGAATGAGATTGACGTAGCTCTCGCGCACCGCGTTGCCGTCTTCGGTGAAGGCGACGCACCAGGTGGCGCCCTCGCCTTCGGCGACGTCCTCGCTCTCCTTGCCGTCGGCGTGGTGCTCGCCTTCGAAGAGCGGAATGACCGGATCGGCCGGCAGCGACTGCATCAGGTAGTCGGCGAGCCCGGCCTTGTAGAGCCAGTCCTGGCGCTCGGGCTCGCGCCCGTTCTTCAGGACCGTCAGCGACACCTTCACGCCTGGCATCAGCACGGCCTTGCTGCGCAGCAGGTGCGTGAGATCGGCACGCGGCAGCTCGGCGCTCTCGAAGTAGAGCGGGTCGGGCCAGACGCGCACCGAGGTGCCGCTCTTCCTCTCCCCCGAGGTCGCCTTGCGCAGCGCCAGCGGCACGACGACATCGCCGCCGCCGAAGGCGATCGTCGCCACCTGGCCGCCGCGCCAGACCGTCACCTCGAGGCGCGTCGCCAGCGCGTTCGTGACGCTGACGCCGACGCCGTGCAGGCCACCGGAAAAGCTGTACGCGCCGCCGGCGCCCTTGTCGAACTTGCCGCCGGCGTGCAGGCGCGTGAAGACGATCTCGACGACGCTGACGCCTTCGTCCGGATGCATGCCGAACGGAATGCCGCGGCCGTCGTCGTCGACACTGACGGAGCCGTCTTCGTGCAGCGTCACGTCGATGCCGGACGCGTACGCCGCCAGCGCCTCGTCGGCCGCGTTGTCGATCACCTCCTGGACGATGTGCAGCGGGCTCTCGGTCCTCGTGTACATGCCCGGCCGCTGCTTCACGGGCTCCAGGCCCTTGAGAACGCGGATCGATGCTTCGCCGTAGGGAGCCGACTTGCTTGCCATGGCCGGGCATTCTAGGGAGCGGTCGCCGCGGGTCGGGCAGCCGGACAGGCGCGCGGCCGCCCTGCACAATGTCGGGATGAACGCTCCCGCCCTCCGCGAACTCGGCCGCTCCGGCCTGCGCGTCTCGCCGATCTGTCTCGGCGGCAACGTCTTCGGCTGGACCGTCGACGAAGCCATGTCGTTCCGGCTGCTCGACGCCTGGGTCGACGCCGGCATGAACTTCGTCGACACCGCCGACGTGTACTCGCGCTGGGTGCCCGGACACAGCGGCGGCGAATCGGAAACGATCATCGGCAAGTGGCTGCGGCAAAGCGGCAAGCGCGACCGGATCGTGCTGGCGACGAAGGTCGGCAAGCCGATGGGCGACGGCAAGTCGGGCTTGTCGAAGGCCTACATCCGCAGCGCCGTCGAGGCATCGCTGCGTCGCCTGCAGACCGACGTCATCGACCTCTACCAATCGCACGACGACGATGCGAAGACACCGCTCGAGGACACCCTCGGCGCGTTCGCCGAGCTGATCGCCGAAGGCAAGGTGCGCGCCATCGGCGCGTCGAACTACGGCGCCGGGCGACTGAGCGAAGCGCTCGATGTCAGCAAGGCGCACGGCCTGCCGCGCTACGAATCGCTGCAGCCGCTCTACAACCTCGTCGAGCGGGCGGCCTACGAAGGCGCGCTCGAGAAAGTCTGCGTCGACCATCATCTCGGCGTCATCAATTTCTACGCCCTGGCGAGCGGGTTTCTCACCGGCAAGTACCGAAGCAGCGCCGATCTGGGCAAGAGCGCGCGCGGCGGCGGCGCCGGCAAGTACCTGAACGCGAAAGGCCTCGCCGTGCTCGGCGCGCTCGACGCCGTCGCCGAGACCCTCGGCGCCACGCCGGGACAGGTCGCGCTCGCCTGGCAGATGGCGCGGCCGAGCATCACCGCACCGATCGCCAGCGCGACGTCCGTCGCGCAACTCGACCAACTCGTCGCCGCAGCGCGGCTCGTGCTCGACACGCCGTCGATCGCGATGATCGATCGCGTCAGTCGCGACGCGGTGGCGTGACAGCCGCGGTGCTCGCCAGCGTCCAGCGCTCGAGCGATCCGTCGCCATGGCTGCTCCGCTGGGCACACCTGATTCCGGCGGCCGGCAGCGTGCTCGATGTCGCCGCAGGCAGCGGCCGGCACACGCGCTGGCTGGCTGGGCGCGGCCACGCGGTGACGGCGGTCGACCGCGACGCCGCGGCGATGGCAGCGCTCGGGCCGGTCGCCGAGACGGTCGTCGCCGACATCGAGCTGGATGCGTGGCCACTGTCCGGTCGACGCTTTGCCGCAGTCGTCGTCACCAATTACCTCTGGCGGCCGACCCTTCCGAGCGTCGTCGCCGCGGTCGATCAGGGAGGCGTCCTGCTCTACGAGACCTTCGCGATCGGCCAGGAGAGCGTCGGCCGCCCGGCGAATCCGCAATTTCTGCTCGCGCCGGGTGAACTTCTGGCCGCCGCGGCGGGTCTGCGCATCGTGGCCTACGAAGACGGTTTTCTCGACGACCCCGCTCGTTTCGTGCAGCGCATCGCCGCCGTTCGCGACGCCGGATCGGCCCTTGCGCCGCGCCATGCGCTCGACGGACGAGCGGTACCGCCCGTTCGCTAGAATCGATCGGTTGAGGACAGACCAGCCATGAAACCCATCACCGGCAGCATCGTCGCGCTCGTCACGCCGATGGACGACGACGGACGCATCGACGCCGCGGCGTTGCGTCGCCTGATCGACTGGCACATCGCCGAAGGCACGCAGTGCATCGGCGTCGTCGGCACGACCGGCGAATCGCCGACCGTCAGCATCGACGAGCACTGCGACGTGATCCGCATCGCCGTCGAGCACGCGAAGGGCCGCATCCCGATCATGGCCGGCTCGGGCGCCAACTCGACCGCGGAGGCGATCGAGCTCTCGCGCTACGCGATGAAGGTCGGCGCCGATTGCACCCTGTCGGTCGTGCCGTACTACAACAAGCCGTCGCAGGAAGGCATCTACCGCCATTTCCGGGCCATCGCCGAGGCCGTCGACGTGCCGCTCGTGCTTTACAACGTGCCCTCGCGAACCGTGGCCGACATGCAGGTCGACACGACGCTTCGCCTTGCACAGATTCCCGGCATCGTCGGCATCAAGGATGCGACCGGCAACATCGACCGGGCCTGCTCGCTCATCAAGCGCGTGCCGCGCGGCTTTTCCGTCTTCTCCGGCGACGACGGCAGCGCCGTCGCGCTGATGCTGCTCGGCGGCCACGGCAGCATCAGCGTCACCGCCAACGTCGCCCCGCGTCTGGTGCAGTCGCTTTGCGCGGCCGCGCTTGCCGGCGACGCGCGCGAGGCGAGCCGCCTGCAGCTTCAGTTGCTCTCGTTGCACCAGGCCCTGTTCGTCGAGCCGAGTCCGGCACCCACCAAGTGGGCGCTCAACCGTCTCGGCCGCTGCAGTGCGGTCGTGCGGCTGCCGATCACGCCGCTCAGCGAGGCCGGCCAGGCGATCGTCGCCGCGGCCATGCGCGAGGCTGGCTTGTCATGAGCTCGGGCCTGCGCTGAGTCGCGACCACGCCGCCGCGTCCGCTCGCATCACGAGCGCTGTTGCGCAACGAAATGAAAGCGGCGCGCCACACGCGCCACCGATGGAGATTTGCAGAGTGACCCTTCCCCTTCCGTTCCGCACCGCCATCATCGGCACCCTCGCCTGCCTGCTGCCGCTCGCCGGCTGCACGACGATCGAGAACCTCTTCGCCGGCGACAAGGTCGACTACCGGACCAACACCACGCGCGCGACCGGCCTCGAGGTTCCGCCCGACCTGACGCAGCTGTCGAAGGAGTCGCGCTACCAGCAGCCGAACGGCCCCATCAGTGCCTCGAGCTTCCAGGCCGCCGCGTCCTCGGTCGCCGTCGCAGCGCCGAGCGCGGCGGCCACGCCGGTGATCGCCCTGCAAGCGGCCGGCGACTTTCACATCGAGCGTCTCGGCAACGAACGCTGGCTGAGCACGACGCTTACGCCCGAAGTGGTCTATCCGCAGATACGCGCGTTCTGGAAGGACAACGGCTTCAATCTCGAGCAGGACCGCGCCGAGGCCGGCGTCATGGAAACCGACTGGGCCGAAAACCGCGCCAAGCTTCCCAACGATCTCCTCCGCAACACCATCGGCAAGCTCTTCGATGGCGTCTACTCGACGGGTGAGCTCGACAAGTACCGCACCCGCATCGAGCGCACTGCCGCCGGCAGCGACATCTACGTCACGCACCGCGGCATGGTCGAGGTCTACACCGGCCAGCAACGAGAGGGCACGGTCTGGCAACCGCGCCCCGCCGATCCCGAGCTCGAGGCCGAGTTCCTGTCGCGCTTGATGGTCAAGCTCGGCGCCAAGGACGAGCAGGCCAAGGCCATCGTCGCGAAGAGCACCGGAGCACCTGCCGGTCCGGTGCGGGCGCGCATGGTCGAGGGCCGCCCCGGGCCGACGCTGCAGATCGACGACGGGTTCGATCGCGCCTGGCGGCGCGTCGGCATCGCCCTCGACCGCAGCGGCTTCACCGTGGAGGACCGCGATCGCACGCAGGGCCTCTACTTCGTGCGCTATGTCGATCCCAAGTTCGCTGGTCGCGAAGAGCCGGGCTTTTTCTCGCGACTCTTCAGCCGCAAGAAGGACGCGGACATCGGCAACCCCGTCAAGTACCACGTCAAGGTGACGGGCGAAGGCGCGAACAGCACGGTCAGCGTCCTCGATTCGCAGGGCAAGCCCGAAAACAGCGACAACGGCAAGCGCATCGCCGCGCTGCTCCTCGACGATCTGAAGTGACGCGCAACGCCCGCGGGCCGAACGTGGCGCGGTGATCCGGTTTCGCAGCCTCGGCAGCGGCAGCGGCGGCAACGCCACGGTCGTCGAAGCGTCGAGCGGCATCACGACGACGCGGCTCCTCGTCGACGCCGGCTTCTCGGTGCGCGAGCTCGAGGCACGCCTGGCTCGCGCCAGTCTCGCGGTGTCCGACCTCGACGCCATCTTCGTCACGCATGAGCACGGCGATCACATCGGCTGCGCGGTGACGTTGTCGGCTCGCTATCAGTTGCCGCTCTGGATGAGCCGCGGCACGTGGCGGGCGATCGGCGAGCCCGCGCCGCCGCCGGGGCTGCGTTTCGCACGCGACGACGAGCCGGTCGCGGTCGGCGATCTCGAGCTGAGCCCCTTCACCGTCGCCCATGATGCGGCCGAGCCGCTGCAACTTCGCTGCAGCGACGGAGGCGCGCACGTCGTGGTGCTGACGGACCTGGGCTCGATCACGACGCACATGCTCGAGCGCGTTGCCGGCTGCAGTGCGCTGCTGCTCGAATGCAACCACGACGCGGCCCTGCTCGCCGCCTCGCGTTACCCGCCGTCATTGAAGGCGCGCATCGGCGGGCGCCTCGGCCACCTCAGCAACGCCACGGCTGCGGAGATCCTGGCCCACTGCCTCGGTCCGCGCCTGCGCCATGTCGTGGCCGCTCACCTGAGCCGCGAAAACAACCACCCCGACATCGTGCGCGCGGCGCTGGCCGCGACGTGGTCCGGCGACGGGCGCGAGGTCGTCGTCGCCCATCCGGTGCGCGGCTTCGATTGGCTCGACGCCGGCTGATCCGCGAAGCACAAAGCAAAAAGCCGCCCGGAGGCGGCTTTTGCATTCTCGGATGAAGTGACTTACTTCATCGCGCCCGAAGCGGCGCTGGCAGCCATCGTCGCGCTCGTCGCGGCCGACGAAGCAGCGTCCATCGCCGAGGTCGCAGCCGACGAGGCGGCCATCGCGGCCCCGGTGTCGGTCGACGGCGTGGTGATCACGGTCGTCGGCGGGGTGACCGCCGGCGTTGTCGTGGTGGTCGTGGTTTCGTCCTTCTTCGTGCAAGCGGCGAAGGTCACTGCGGCGGCGAGAGTTGCCATCAACAGAGCTGTTCTCATGTTTCTCCTCGTTTTAGGTTCAGACAATTACCGGTAATTGTGGGAACCCTCGTGCGAGGACCCCATCATTCGAAGGCAAGGAAAGCTCGAGCATTCGGTGCCTAGCCGATGATTATAGGCGTCTTAGGTGATTCCCCTAGAGACCGAGCATCGTCGCGGGAAAGGCTTCGGTCGAACGTTGCAAAAGAGCGTCAATCGTCTCGCGGCTTTCGACGAGATCGACCGGCTTCGCGGAGGCGGTGCCGCGATAGCGGACACGGTCGAGCAGGCGCACGCTGACGATGCCGGGCACGAACAGCAAGGTCGGCAGGGAGTCGCCCTCGAGGTCGTCGTCGGTGCGGCACTGCGCGATGTGCGCCCATTGCCGACGCCATTCGACGAAACGCGAATGCCGGCGCGCCATCTCGTCGAAGTTCTTCGCGAACACGATGAGCTTCTTTCGCGACGAGGCCCAGTGCGCCAGCGACTCGACGACGGCGCGCTCGTTGAGCGGCCAGTCGTTGAAGTTCGGATCGACGATGCAGATCTCGCCAGCGTCGCATTCGGCGGCATGCGCGAACGCCGAGCGGACGGCCACGTCGAAGTCGGCGCGCGAGGCGATGAGGGTCACCACGTCGTCGGTCATGGGTTCTCCTTTGATCTATAGGCGTCGTCGCTCGCGCACCATCCGGCCTCGACCCAACGCGCGAGCAAGGTGCGGGCCTCGGCGCTGAACCGGCCGACGCGACCGGCATCGAGCGCGCGTCGATCGGCCAGCCGGCGCATCAGTTTCGCATCGCTTCCACCGCTGCGAAAGGCCTCGCCGTTGATGTAGACATGACCGTGGTCGTAGAGCATGCGCGTGCGCCGGTCGAGCACGACGCCGGCGATGCGCTCGGCGTTCTCCATTCGTTCGAACCAGACGTCGTTCTTCGGCTCGCTCAGGATCTCGCCGAGCGCCAGCCGGCGCACGTTCGGGTCGGCCAGCGCACGCTCGATCGCCGTGTCGGCGAAGCGCGCGAGCGACGCCGGAATGCGGGCCGGATGGCGGGTCGCGTCCTGCGTCGCGTCGGCATAGAGGGAGCGCCGCGCGGCGCTCGCACTCTTGGAGTCATCGGCGGCGTCGCCGAGCGAATCGGCGATCCGCTGCAATGCGGCCGCCGCCAGCGACGCCCGGTCGGGAGCACGGAAGCCGATCGAGCAGGTGATGCATGCGCCGACCGCGACCCCGTCGTGGCCCCAGCCCGGCGGCAGGTACAGCATGTCGCCCGGCTCGAGCAGCCACTCCTGGGTCGGCGCGAAGCTCTCCAGCATCTTGAGCGGGACGCCCTCGCGCAGGCGCGGTCGCTCGACCTTGCCGATGCGCCAGCGCCGTCGGCCCGCCGTCTGCAGCAGGAACACGTCGTACGAATCGATGTGCGGACCGACCCCGCCTCCGTCGCTCGCAAAGGAGATCATCGCGTCGTCCAGGCGCGCGTCGGGGACGAAGCGAAAGCGCCCGAGCAACCGATGCGCGGCCTCGTCGTGCAGGTCCACGCCCTGGACCAGCAGCGTCCAGCCGGGTTGCGCAAGCGCCGGCAACGAGCGGCGCGGCAGCGGACCTGGTCGGCTCGTCCAGCGATCGTCGACGTTGACGACGAGTCGCGACTCGACACCCTCCTGCGCTGCCAGCGCGAAGAGGCGCTTGGCGTCGATGGCGGGCAGCACGCCGGGCAGCGCGCCGCGCACCAGCAGCGGCTTTTTCTGCCAGTGCCGGCGCATGAATTCGCTGGCCGACAAGCCACCGAGCAACGACATCGGGCGTCGAATGTCCATGGGTCATTGTGCGATGATCGTTCGATGCAGATCAGCGCTCCGTGTGTCGTCAGTCTCACCTGGCATCTCGCCGATGCACAGGGCGTCGAGATCGACGAGCTCGCCGACCCGATCGAGTTCTTCTACGGCGGCGACGACCTCCTCGCCAAGGTCGAGGAAGCGCTCGACGGCCAGGAAACCGGCTACTCGACGACAGTCCATCTCGAGCCCGAGCACGCCTTCGGCGAGTACGACCCCGAGCTGGTCTTCTTCGAGGCCCGGGACATCTTCACCGAGGCGATCGATCCCGGCATGCAGTTCGAAGGCCCGCCGCCCGGCGCCAAGACGGCGGGCCTCTCGCCCGATGCGATCTACACCGTGACCGAGGTCTACCCCAACCACGTCGTGCTCGACGGCAATCATCCGCTCGCCGGAATCGCGCTGCGCCTGGCGCTGACGGTGCGCGACGTCCGCGCCGCGACCGATGACGAGATCGAGGCGGGCAGCGTCGCCAGCTCGGCAGTCAGCGTGCTCGCCGCGGCGCCGCCCACCTCGCGCCTGCACTGACCGCCCGAATCGGTGCCTGCATTGGGCGCGCTCCGCGGGCGCCCTGAGGCCACAGCCCCTCACGCGCCCGGCGTGACCGACACTGCGGCGTCCCCGTCGAAGCGCAGGGTCGGCACCCGGCTGGCTGTCCAGGCGGCTGCAACGCACAGCGCCGCTGCGGCCAGGAACGCAACCTCGAAGGCGCTGCGCACACTCGCCTCGGCAGCCGCGGACGGCACTCCGGCAAGCACCGGTGCGCCGCCGATGAGCCCATAGATCAGTGCTCCGAACGCGGACGCGCCGAACGAGGAGCCCAGCGTTCGCGCCAGCGAGATGGCGGCCGCTGCGGCGCCGAGGCGGGCCGGGCCGGCGGCCGTCTGGGTCACGATCTGCATCACCGACATGACGCAGCCGAGACCGATCCCGGCGCTCACCTCGAGCGCGATCAGCACCGGCTTGGTCGCCGGCAGCAAGGCCATGCCGAGCAGCGATAGCGATGCGAGCAGCAAGCCGACGCTCGGAATCGCCGTCGGTCGTCCGGTCCAGACGATGACGCGGCCGGTCAGCGTGGCGCCGCCGACGATGCCCACGGTCAGCGGCAGGAGCAGCAGGCCCGACTCGGCGGGATTCGATCGCAACGAAAGCTGCAGGTAGACCGGCAGGTAGAACACCATCGCGAACATGGCCGAGGCGAAGGCGATCACCGTCAGCACGGCGTAGCGAACGGCCGGCAGGCGCAACAGCTCGACAGGCAGAAACGGCTGCGACGAGCGTCGCTCCACGAGAACCAGCGCGGCGAAGAGAACCAGCGAGACCAACACGAGCACGACGCTGGTCGGCGATGCCCAGGCAAAGCGGTTGCCGGCCGACGAGAGCCAGACCAGACCGCTGCCGATCGCCAGCGCGAAGAGTGCGATGCCGGCGATGTCGGGCTTGCCGCGCGACGGGTGCAGCCGATCGTCGCTGCCGAGCGATCGCAATCGCCAATACGCCAGCGCGCAGAGCGGAAGATTGATGAAGAAGAGCCAGCGCCAGCTGGCATGGTGAACGATCAGTCCGCCGATGACCGGGCCGCCGACGCTGGCGAGCGTGAAGATGATGGCGAAGTAGGTCTGGTTGCGTGCCCGCTGCCGTGGCGGAACGACCTCGCCGATGAGCGCCTGCGAGAGCGTCATCAGGCCGCCGCCGCCGAGCCCCTGCAGCACGCGGGCCGCCACAAGCAGGCCGAGCGTGGGCGCGGCGCCGCAGGCCAGGGAACCGGCCGAAAAGACCAGGATGGCGACGCCGAGCAGCTTGCGACGGCCGTAGCGATCGCCCAGGCGTCCGTAGAGCGGGACCATGACCACCGAGGCCAGCAGATAGCCCACCGCCAGCCATGAGGTCTCGCGCAAGCCGCCGAGCTCCCGGCTGATCACCGGAGTCGCCGTGGCGAGCAAGGTCTGGTCGACCGCGGCCAGGAACATCGGCAGCATGACCGCGAAGAAGAGCCGGCGAAAGCGCGCCCGGTCAGCGGCCGTCTTCAACCCGGCGGCAGGCGCGAGCTGGGTGTCGAGAGAGGCATCGGCGAAGGCAGGCGTCGATTCGCCCGACGCGACGTCCGGTGCCGAGGCCGCGGCGATCGCCGCCTGCGCGGCCGCCGCAGCCGCGGTGCCCGGTCCGGGCACGACGGGGTGACGCGCACTCATGCGCGGCCGGTGGAACCGAAGCCGCCGCTGCCGCGGGCGCTGTCCTCGAACGCATCGACGATGCGAAACGACGCCTGAACGACCGGCACGATGACGAGCTGGGCGATGCGCTCGAACGGCTGCACCGTGTAGGCAGCGTCGCCGCGGTTCCAGCAGCTCACCATGAGCGGCCCCTGGTAGTCGGAGTCGATGAGGCCCACCAGATTTCCGAGCACGATGCCGTGCTTGTGGCCGAGGCCCGAGCGCGGCAGGATCATCGCCGCCAGGCCCGGGTCGGCGACGTGGATCGCCAGGCCGGTCGGGATCAGCTGCGCCTGTCCCGGTGCGAGCACGAGCGGCGCGTCGAGGCAGGCGCGCAGATCGAGAGCGGCACTGCCGGCCGTCGCATAGGCCGGCATCTGCGCGGCCATGCGCTCGTCGAGGACGCGAACGTCGATCTGCACCATCGCGTGGTCAGCGCGGCGGCGCGTTGGCAATGCGCTGCGCGATCTCGGCGACGAGGCGCCTGGCCAGAAACACCTTGCCGGCGCGCGGCCAGGCGAGCTCGCCCTGGTCGTCGACCAGCGTCAGCGCGTTGTCGTCGCGACCGAAGGTCTCGCCGCCGATGTTGGCGACGATCAGCGGCACGCTCTTCTTCTGCCTCTTCTTGCGCGCATGGGCGATCAGGTCATGGCTTTCGGCGGCGAAGCCGACGCAGTACGGCGGCGACGGCAGCGCCGCGACAGCGGCGAGGATGTCGGCGTTCTCGACCAGCTCGAGCGTCGGTGGCGCGGTGCGCCCTTCGTCCTTCTTGATCTTCTGATCGGCGACGTTGGCGACGCGCCAATCGGCGACCGCCGCGGTGGCGACGAAGACATCGCTGGACGGCGCGGCGGCCAGCGCGGCGTGGTGCATCTCGGCGGCCGTCGTGACGTCGATGCGGCGCACGTGCCGCGGCGTCGCCAGTGCGACGGGGCCGGCGATCAGCGTCACGTCGGCGCCGGCGTCGGCGGCGGCCCGGGCGATGGCGAAGCCCATCTTGCCGCTCGAGCGGTTGCTCAGGCCGCGCACCGGATCGATCGGCTCGAAGGTCGGCCCGGCGGTGACGAGCACGCGCTTGCCGGCGAGCACCTTCGGCTGGAAAAAAGCGATCAGCTCGTCGCGCAACTCGACCGGCTCGAGCATCCGGCCGTCGCCGATCTCGCCACAGGCCTGGTCGCCGTTGCCGGGGCCGAGCACGAACGCGCCGTCGGCGCGCAGCTGCGCGAAGTTGCGCTGCGTCGCCGGGTGCGCCCACATCTCGCGGTTCATCGCCGGCGCGACCAGCAAGGGGCAACGCTCGATCGGCCGCGCCAGGCAGAGCAGCGACAGGATGTCGTCGGCGCGGCCGTGCAGCAGCTTGGCGATGAAGTCGGCGCTGGCCGGGGCGATCAGCACCGCGTCAGCCTTGCGCGTGACGTTGATGTGCGCCATGTTGTTGGCTTCGCGCGCATCCCATTGGCTCGTGACGACCGGTCGCGTCGACAGCGCCTGCATCGTCACGGCGGTGATGAAATGCTCCGCCGCCTCGGTCATCACGACCTGGACCGTGGCGCCTGCCTTGATCAGCTCTCGTGTCAGCTCGGCCGCCTTGTAGCAGGCGATACCGCCGCTCAGGCCGAGCACGATGTGCCGACCTGCCAGCTCGGCCGATGATGCCGTCGAAGCGTGGTCGCTCACGTGGCCCTGCGCGGTGCCGCGAGCAGCGGGTCGATCAACTCGCGCGCTTCCTGGCCCGACCAGTCGAGATCGCCGAGGACCGTCGCGGTCGGCTTGCCATCGCGGCCGATCAACACCGTGCTCGGAAAGACGCGCGGCGTCCACTCGGTCGCCGCATCGCCGTCGGCGTCGAGCAGGATGGTCGCCCTGTAAGGCGTGCGCTCGAGGAACACGCGAACCGTCTGCGCCGTCTCCCTGTAATTGACGGCGAGGACGACCAGACCGGCGTCCCGGCGGGCGCTGGCCACCGCCTCGAGCGACGGCATCTCGAGGCGGCAAGGCTCGCACCACGTCGCCCAGAAGTTGAGCAGGACGACATGGCCGCGCAGCACCTCGAGCGCCCAGTGCTTGCCATCGAGGTCGGCGAGGTCGAGCGCGGGCACGGGCTTTGCCGACGGCCACGGCTTGACGACATGGCCGGCCGCACCGGCCTGCGCGAGCCCAGGTGCAACCGCCGCGGCGAGTGCGAGAGCGAGGGTGTGGCGGCGGCTGATGCCGGGCACCGGGATGCGGAAGGCGCTCATGGCATGCATTCTGGTCGATACCGCGCTAAGGTGCGAAACCGCGGGGCACCTGCCCTGCCTCCAACGAATCCGAACGATGCCCGACATCCGATCGCCGCGTTTCCTGCAGACCGGCCTGGCAGATCCCGCCGCCGAGATCGCGGCCGCGCGCGCCGCGCTGCTGGCCGAGCGGGCGAGCATCGCGCCCAAATTCTTCTACGACCGCCTCGGCTCGACCCTGTTCGAGGCGATCACCGAGCTGCCCGAGTACTACCCGACGCGCACCGAGGCAGCGATCTTCGCCGAGCACGCGGCGTCGATGGCCGCGGCGATCGGCTCGGGCATGGTGCTGATCGACCTCGGCGCCGGCAATTGCGCCAAGGCGGCAAGCCTGTTCCCGTTGCTCGAGCCGCGCCGCTATGTCGCCGTCGACGTCTCGGTCGACTTCTTGCGCGAGTCATTGCGACGCCTGCAGCGCGAGCATCCGCAGCTCGACATCGTCGGTCTCGGCCAGGATTTCTC
>DAIMIM010000010.1:0-22128 GCA_036722755.1 Caldimonas sp.
GCGAATCCATGATCTGGTCGCGCGACAGGACCCGGCCGGGGCTTTGCGCGAGCACGACGAGCAGGTCGAACTGGTGCCCGGTCAGATCGCAGGGCTTGCCGTCGAGCCGTGCGATGCGGGCGCCGAGATCGATCTCGAGACGGCCGAAGCGCAGGACGTCGCCGTCTGCCGGCAGCGGCGAAGCGCGCCGCAACAAGGCCTTGACGCGAGCCAGCAACTCGCGCGGCTCGAACGGCTTGGGCAGGTAGTCGTCGGCGCCGAGCTCGAGGCCGACGATGCGGTCCATCGGCTCGCCGCGTGCCGTCAGCATGAGCAGCGGCAGCTGGCGCGTTCGCTGCGTGCCGCGCAGCTCGCGGCAAAGATCGAGGCCGTCGCCGTCCGGCAGCATCAGGTCGAGGACGAGCGCGTCGAACTCCTTTCGCCCGAGCAGATCGCGGCCGGCCCCGAGCGAGCCGGCAGTCTCGACCTCGAAACCGGAATGGCCGAGGTAGTCGGCCACCATCGACGAGAGTCGGGCGTCGTCGTCGATGAGGAGAAGGCGTGGGGTCATGGGCCGCTTCGAGCGACGACGGGCTCCTTGCGGAGCCCGAGGCGATTCATGCGTGCTGGATTATCGGCGCGGCGCCTCGTGGTCCATGCCCTCCATGCGACCGTCCATGCGCTTCATGCGATCTTCCATGCGCGCCTGACGGTCGCGGACGCGTTCGCCGAGCCTGGCGCGCTGCTCGGGCGTCAGCACGTTGGCGACGGCCAGCATTGCCTGCGTCATGCGCCGGCTCATCTGGTCGTGCTGCTGCAGCATCTGCTGGCGAAGCTGCTCCGCTGCGGCCGCATCGACGGTCGGCGCCGTGAAGATTTGCATGCCGCGCTGATGCAGGCCCTTGCCCGCCATGGCCTGCGCCTTCAGGTCGGCCGCGGCCTGGATGGCGATCTGCTTGACCTGGCTGCGCTGCGCATCGCTGGTGCCGAGGCCGTCGAGCATGACGTCGACCATGCGGCCGATCCGCTCGGGCGAGCCGCGAAACATCATCCCCGGGCCCATGCCGCCGTGCATGCCGCGCATGCCGTGTATGGCCGCCATGCCGCCGCCCATGTCGTGCATGTCGTGCATGTGGCCCATTGGCTTGCCGCCGTCCATGGCGGGAGCGGGAGGCGCCGATTGCGCGGAGGCGGAGACGCTCACGGCCGCCAGCAATGCCATCAGCATGCCGATCATCACGATCTGGATCTGCCGTGCGCTCGTGAATGCCACCAGTGCCTTGTCGTTCATCATGTTCTCCTGCGCCCGACCGTCGAGCCAATGCCGTCATGGTGCTCGGTCACGGTGTAGCGGGGTTGGCCCCGGGGTAAAGAACTGTGAAGCCCGGCCACGGACGGCTCCTCACGATCCTTCGACGCGCCTCGAACAGAATGATCACGACCGCAGCCTAAGATAGCGCAATGGACAAGCCTGAGGAGGGAATCGCCGCGTTCCCGACTTTCCCTGCCAGCAGCTCGGTGACGGGGCGTTGAGCTCGGCGTCCCCTCTGGCAGCGCCCGGTTCAGCGGTCGACCAGCGCCCGGCCCCTGATCGCTTGCGCAGGCTGCGCCGCGACGGCGCGTTCCTGCTCGCCGGCCTGCTGGCTGT
This sequence comes from Caldimonas sp., assembly GCA_036722755.1. Taxonomy (GTDB): domain Bacteria; phylum Pseudomonadota; class Gammaproteobacteria; order Burkholderiales; family Burkholderiaceae_C; genus Schlegelella_A. The sequence goes on from DAIMIM010000010.1 coordinate 1,628, forward strand.
GACGGCGTGGGACGCCACCGCGCTCGATCTGCCGATCTCGCGGCTGTTCGCCGATTCGCACGGCTTCGGCTGGCGCGATCACTGGTTGTTCGCGGGTGTGCTGCACGAGGGCGCGAAGTGGTTCGCGTGGGCCATCGGCGGGCTTCTCCTGATCAACATCTGGCGCCCGTTTCCGTTTGCGCGGGGCTGCCCCAGGCCACTCAGGATCTGGTGGCTGGCGACGACGCTCGCATGCGTCGCACTGATTCCCGCGATGAAGCAGTTCAGCCTCACGAGTTGCCCCTGGTCGCTCGCCGAGTTCGGCGGCACCGCCCGGTACGTCTCGCATTGGGCGTTCGGCGTGACCGACGGCGGCCCCGGCCGGTGCTTTCCGGCCGGCCACGCAAGCACCGCTTTCTCCTTCCTGGCCGGGTACTTCGCGTTGCGCGACAGCGCCCCCGCAGCGGCGCGCCGATGGTTGCTGGCAACCCTCGCGTTCGGCGTCGTTCTGGGCGGCGTCCAGCTCGTGCGCGGCGCCCACTTCGCCAGCCACTCGTTGTGGACGGCGTGGTGGTGTTGGGCCCTGACGGTGGTCTCGTTCCATGCGACGATGACTCTGCGCCTGGGCCGCACGGCGACGCCGTTGCACTCGTCGTGACGCGGTCATGATCGCCGACCTCTCCGAACCGATCCTGTCGCCCCCGAAGGCCGGATCGCAATCGCGCGCGTCGTCGGCCACGGCATATATCGCTGTCCATCTCGTGCTCGTTCCCGGCGTGCTCTTCGTGGCGGCGTGGCTCGTCCAGCACGGCCCGCTCGACCTGGCATTTGCATCTGCCTTCTTCGATCCCGCCGCGAAGGGCTTCAACTGGCGCAGCTCGCTGCTGCTCAACGTGCTCGGGCATCAGGCGGCGCGGGCGCTCCCCATCGTGGTCGCTGCCGTCAGCATCGTCGCTTGGGCGCTCAGCTACCAGAGCGCGCGCGTTCGCCCCTGGCGCGGCATCCTGCTCGCGACCGGCTGCGCCATGCTGCTCGGCCCGACCCTCATCAACTGGATGAAGGCGAACACCAGCGAACATTGCCCGTCGGACATCTTCGAATTCGGCGGGGTCGTCAGCTACGCGGCCGATCGCGCCGCCCCGTTCTGGGCAGCGACGAAGGAAAGCGCTGGGCATTGCCTGCCCAGCGGCCACGCCGGAGGCGGCTACGCATTGCTCTGTCTCTACTTCGCCGGTTGGGCGTCCGGCCGGCCGGAATGGCGATGGAGCGGCCTGGCGATCGGCATCGGCGCCGGGCTGATCTTCAGCCTCGTCCGCATGATGCAGGGTGCCCATTTCGCCAGCGCGACACTGTGGTCCGCCGCGATCGACTGGACCGTGTGCGCGCTCGTCTTCTTCCCGCTGCTGTGCCGTCCGGCGCAACCAGAGCGCTGAGCAACGCTTCGCTTTCAATGTCCGAAGGCAACTATTTCTCGCACGTCGCCCCTGGCGCCGTCCAGCCGGCGCGGCCCGCGCACCAGACGCTGGCGTTCTGGGCAATCGTCGCGATCGTCGGCGCGGTCTGGTTCCTGACCCTCGACGCGAGGCATCTGCTGCCGACCGACGAAGGCCGCTACGCCGAAATCGCGCGCGAGATGTTCAAGAGCGGCGACTGGGTGACCATCCGCTACAACGGCCTCAAGTACTTCGAGAAACCTCCGTTCCATCTGTGGGCGACGGTGCTGGCCTACGAAGCCTTCGGCGTGGGCGAATGGCAGGCACGCCTGTGGTCGGCGATCAGCGGCGCCGGCGGGCTCGCGATGGCGGTCGTGACGGCGCAGCGCTGGTTCGGACGCCGCGCTGCGCTGTTGAGCGGATGCGTGCTGCTGGCCGCACCGGCCTGGAATCTGGCCGGGCATTTCAACTCGCTGGACATCGGCGTGGCCTTCGCCTTGACGTGCGCGGTCGGCGCGTTCCTGATGGCGCAGCATCCCCTCGCGTCGCCCGCCCAGGCCCGCCGCTGGATGTGGTTCGCGTGGGCGGCGATGGGCGTCGCCGTGCTGACCAAGGGCCTGATCGGCATCGTCCTGCCGGGCCTGGCTCTCGTGGTCTACTCAGCCGTCGCCCGGGACTGGGCGTTGTGGCGGCGCCTGCACATCGTCAGCGGTCTCGCTCTCTTTCTTCTCGTCACGGCACCCTGGTTCGTGATCGTTTCGCTCCGCAACCCGGAGTTCCTGCAATTCTTCTTCATCCACGAGCATTGGCAACGGTACACGTCGAACGTTCACCATCGAACCGGCGCGTGGTGGTACTTCGGGCCGCAGATCGTCGTCGGCTTCCTGCCGTGGCTGGGGCTGCTGCCCCGCATCGCTCGCGTTGTCGCCCGGGACCCGCGCGAACACGTGTTCAGGCCGGCCCTGTTTCTCGCCGTGTGGGTCGTCGTGCCGCTGGTGTTCTTCAGCGCTTCCAGCTCCAAGCTTCCCGGCTACATCATTCCCATCTATCCGGCCATGGCGATCCTCGCCGGCGTCGCCCTGGACGACATCGACCGAATCGCCTGGGACCGGCAGATCTTCGCCATGCTGTTCGTCGCGTCGGTCGGGCTTCTGGCGGCTCCCTTCATCGCCCGCCTGGGCAGCGGCCCGGAATCAATGGCTTCCTACCATGCCTTCGCGCCCTGGGTCGCGGCGGGCTGCATCCTGGGCATCGCCGGTCTCGCGTATGCGCGATTCCTGAATCGGCGCGACACGCCGCTCAGCATCGTCGCCTTCTCGCTGGCATTCTTCGGATTGACGACGGTCGTCCTGTCGGGACACGAATCGTTCGGGCGCAACAGCTCCGGCTTCGCACTGGCTGCGCAGGTTCGCGCCGCGACCCTCCCGGCGATGCCGATCTATTCGGTCCGACTCCTCGACCACACGCTGCCGTTCTACATGCGGCACATCACGGTGATGGTCGAATCGCCGGACGAGCTCGCCTTCGGCACGCAACAGGAGCCCGACAAATGGCTGCCGACGGTCGGCGCCTTCGTGAACGAGTGGAAGTCCTCGCGCCGGGCAGCCGCCATCATGTCGCATGACACTTACAAGGGCCTGCGCGAGCAGGGCGTCGTGATGTTCCCGGTCGCCGAAGACGGCCGCCGGGTCGCCGTCACCAATTTCGCAAGGCCAGCACCATGAACGCGCCGACGTTTTTGCTCGTCCTCACCGGCGTCCTCCTCAATGCCGGAGCGCAACTGCTGTTGAAAGCCGGCGTCGCGCCGCTCGGTGCGATCCACGTGACCGCTTCGACGCTGTTGCAGACCGTCGGCCAGGTTCTGACGCGAGGACCGATCCTCGCCGGACTGGCGTGCTATGTCGTGAGCGTCGGCGTCTGGATCATCGCCTTGTCCAGGGTCGAGGTCTCGCTCGCCTATCCGATGCTGTCGCTCGGCTACGTCGTCAACGCGCTGGCGGCGTGGTGGCTGTTCGGGGAAATGCTCGGGCCGATGCGCTGCGCCGGGATCGGCCTGATCCTCCTCGGCGTGTTCGTCATGGCGCGAGGCTGAGCCGCGCGCGCAATGGACAAGCCCGCCTTCCTGCCGTTCACGCGGCCGACCATCGATGCCGCGACCATCGACGCGGTGCGCGATGTGCTCGCCTCCGGATGGATCACCTCGGGGCCGAAGGTGCTGGAGCTGGAGAAGACGCTGTCGCTGCTCTTCGGCGGCCGTCCGGTGCGCGCATTCTCGAACGGCACGGCGACGATGGAAGTGGCTCTGCGCCTGGCCGGCATCGGCGCCGGCGACGAGGTCATCACCACGCCCGTGACGTGGGTGGCCACCGCCAACGTCATCGTCGCGGTCGGAGCGCGACCCGTCTTCGTGGACATCGATCCGCGCACGCGCAACATCGATCTCGCGGCGGTCGAGGCGGCAGTGACCTCGAAGACCCGGGCGATCATGCCGGTCTACCTGGCCGGGCTTCCGGTCGACATGGACCGCCTCTACGGCATCGCCAGGAAGCGCGGCCTGCGCGTCATCGAAGACGCCGCCCAGGCGATCGATTCGCGCTGGCGAGACCAGCGCATCGGCAGCTTCGGAGACTTCGCCAGCTTCAGCATGCAGGCCAACAAGAACATCACCAGCGCCGAGGGCGGCTTTCTGGTCATGACGAGCGAGGAAGACGCGGAGCGAGCGGAACGGCTGCGCATGCAGGGCATCGTCCGCGACGGCTTCGACGGCATGGACATGGACGAGCTCGGCGGCAAGAGCAATCTCACCGACATCAATGCGGTGATCGGCCTGGGCCAGTTGCGCCATCTCGAGGCCGTCACGTCACGGCGGGCGGAGCTTGCCGACGAGTACTTCGCCCAAGCCAAGGCGTGCGAGCTGGTCGACCTCGGCATCGGTCTGCCGCCCGCGCCTGACGCCACTGGCGCGGTCGGCAACTGGCACATGTTCCAGGTGGTCCTGCCCGTCGATCGACTCGTCGGCGGTCGCGCCGCCGTGATGAGCGAGCTGCGCGACGCCGGCATCGGCACGGGCGTCCACTATCCCGCGGCGCACCTGTTTCAGTACTATCGGGCGCTCGGCTGGCGGGACGGGATGCTGCCCCACGCCGAGCGGGTCGGTCGGGCGATCCTGACCTTGCCGCTGTTTCCTGCCATGCAGGCGGCCGACGTCGCGCGCGTCTGCCGACATCTCGCCGCCATCTGCAAGCGCCTGCGCTCATGACGACCCCGACCATCTCCATTGTCATTCCCGTCTACAACGAGGAAGAGGTTCTGCCGACGCTGTTCGAGCGCCTCTACGCCGTGCTCGACGGACTGGGCGAGTCGTACGAAGTGATCTTCGTCAACGACGGCAGCGTCGATCGATCGACGGCGCTTCTCACGGCGCAATACCGGCGCCGGCCCGACGTGACGCGCGTCATCCTGTTCAACGGCAACTTCGGGCAGCACATGGCCATCATGGCTGGCTTCGAGCATGTGCGCGGCGACATGGCCATCACCCTCGACGCCGATCTGCAGAACCCGCCGGAGGAGATTCCCCGGCTCATCGACGCCATCCGCGACGGCCACGACTACGTCGGAACGATCCGGCTGCAGCGCAACGACAGTGCGTTCCGTCGCGTCGCGTCGCGTCTCATGAACCGGTTCCGCGAGCGCATCACGAACATCCACATGACCGACCAGGGCTGCATGATGAGAGCGTACGACCGGGCCCTGGTCGACACGCTCAATGCCTGTCGCGAGGTCAACACGTTCATTCCGGCCCTGGCCTACACGTTTTCCGCCTCGCCGGTGGAAATCGAGGTCGCCCACGAGGCCAGGCATGCCGGCGAGTCGAAGTACTCGCTGTACCGGCTGCTGCGTCTCAACTTCGATCTCGTCACCGGCTTTTCGATCGTTCCGCTGCAGTGGTTCGCACTGATCGGCACGCTGCTGTCGCTGCTCTCCGGAGCGCTCTTCGTCTTGCTGCTGATGCGCCGCTTCCTGTTCGGCGCGGAGGTCCAGGGCGTCTTCACGCTGTTCGCGCTGCAGTTCTTCCTCACCGGCATCGTCCTGTTCGGCGTCGGCTTGATGGGCGAATACGTCGGCCGGATCCAGCAAGAGGTGCGGCACCGGCCGCGCTACCGGATCAGCGCCGTTCTCGAATCGTCCCAGGTGCGCAGCGAGGTCACGGCGTGAGAGCGGTCGTCTTCGCCTACTCGAATGTCGGCGACCGCTGCCTGCGGGTGCTGCATGCCGGCGGCGTCGACGTGCCGCTCGTCGTCACCCACCGCGACCGCGCCGGCGAAACACTCTGGTTCGCCCGCGTCCGCGAGACCGCCGAGGAGCTCGGCCTGCCTTGCATCTACGGTGACGATCCGGCGAGCGGCGAGCTGGCCGCCGCGGTCGGCGCGGCCCGCCCGGACGCCATCTTTTCGTTCTACTACCGATCCATCTTGCCCGCTTCGCTCCTCGAGCTCGCAGCGCACGGCGCGTTCAACATGCACGGCTCGCTGCTGCCGGCGTACCGCGGTCGGGCACCGACGAACTGGGCGGTGCTTCGAGGCGAGACGACGACCGGCGCGACCCTGCACCGCATGCTGGCCAGGGCCGACGCCGGTGACATCGTCGACCAGCTCGCCGTGCCCATCCTGCCCGACGACACCGGCCGCCAGGTCTTCGACAAGGTCGCCGTCGCCGCCGAGCTGGTGCTGTGGCGCTCGCTGCCCGCCATCGTCGAAGGTCGCGCTCCGCGTCTGGCCAACGACATCGCCGCGGGCAGCTACTTCGGCGCACGAACCGCCGAAGACGGAAGGATCGACTGGCACCGAACGGCCGCGGACGTCTACAACCTGATCCGCGCCGTGGCCCCTCCGTATCCGGGCGCATTCACCGACATCGGCGGCACCAGAATTGTCGTCGCCGATGCCAGGCGGGAGCGCGACGGCCGGCCCGACCCATCCGCCAGGCCCGGCCTGGCCGTCGTCGACGGCCGGATCGTCGGCATCTGCGGCGACGGTCGCCGCATCGCCATCCGCACCCTAATTGCCGATTCACAACCCCTCGACGTCGAGCATCTGGGCAGACTGCTCGCCTCGGAACGACTCGCCGACATCCAATGAAAAAAATCCTGATCCTCGGCGTGAACGGCTTCATCGGCCACCACCTGACGCAACGCATCCTGGAGACCACCGAATGGGAGGTCTACGGCATGGACATGTCGGCGAGCCGTCTCGACGACATGGTCGACCACCCCCGGATGCACTTCTTCGAAGGCGACATCACGATCAACAAGGAGTGGATCGAATACCACGTGCGCAAGTGCGACGTGATCCTGCCGCTGGTGGCGATCGCCACGCCGGCGACCTACGTGCGCGAGCCGCTGCGCGTCTTCGAGCTCGACTTCGAGGCCAACCTGCCGATCGTGCGCGCGGCCGTCAAGCACAAGAAGCGCCTGGTCTTTCCGTCGACCTCGGAGGTCTACGGCATGTGCCCCGATGCGCAGTTCGATCCGAACACGTCGAACCTGGTCTACGGCCCCATCAACATGCCGCGCTGGATCTACGCCTGCTCCAAACAGCTGATGGACCGCGTCATCGCTGCCTACGGCATGGAGCAGGGCCTCGACTACACCCTGTTTCGTCCCTTCAACTGGATCGGGCCCGGGCTCGATTCGCTGTTCGACCAGAAGGAAGGCTCGTCCCGGGTCGTCACCCAGTTTCTCAGCCAGATCGTTCGCGGCGAGCCCATCCAGCTCGTCGACGGCGGCTCGCAGAAACGCGCCTTCGCCGACATCTCCGACGGCATCGATGCGCTGATGCAGATCATCGCCAACCCGGCCAACGTGGCCAGCGGCCGGATCTACAACATCGGCAATCCGCTCAACCACTATTCGGTGCGAGAGCTCGCCCTGATGATGCTGGAGATCGCCAGGTCGATTCCCGAATATGCCGGAGCCGCCGGCCGCTGCAAGGTGGAGGACACCTCCGCGCTGGCGTTCTACGGCCGCGGCTACCAGGACGTGCAGAACCGGCTGCCGCGCATCGACGAGACCTGTCAGGAGCTGAACTGGCAGCCCAGGATCGACATGACGACGTCGCTGCGCCGCATCTTCGAAGCGTACCGGACCAGAGTCGCCGAAGCGCAGTCGCTGGCGGACGCGGCCTGAGCGTCGCATGGGCCGGATCGCCCTGAAGGTCGATGTCGACACCCTTCGCGGCACGCGCGAAGGCGTGCCGCGCCTGCTCGCGATTCTTTCCCGCTTCGGGGTCCGGGCGACCTTTCTCTTCAGCCTCGGCCCCGATCACACGGGCTGGGCGCTTCGGCGCGTGTTCCGGCCGGGATTTCTCGGCAAGGCGTCGCGCACCTCGGTGCTCCGCCACTACGGCCTTCGCACCCTCGCCTACGGCGTCCTGCTTCCGGCTCCGGATATCGGCCGCGTCGCCGCCGCCGAGATGCGGGCCGCATCCGCGGCCGGCCACGAATGCGGGATTCACACCTGGGACCACGTGCTCTGGCAAGACAACGTGCGTTTTCGCGATGCTGCGTGGACGCGCCGGCAGATGGCGTTCGCGTTCGAGCGCTTCTCGGACGTGTTCGGTCACGCGCCGGCCACGCACGGCGCGGCCGGGTGGCAAACGAACGACGCCGCGCTGCTGCAGATCGATGCGTGGGGCATGGCGTATGCGTCCGATGGCAGAGGGACGCGGCCGTTCATTCCGATCGTCGACGGTGCCGCGCTCTCGCACGTCCAGCTGCCGACGACACTGCCGACCCTCGACGAGCTCATCGGCCTCGACGGCGTCGACGAGCACAACGTCGCCCGAGCGGTGCTGGCGTCGACGGAGGCCGATGCCGATCACGTCTTCACGCTGCACGCCGAGCTCGAAGGCGGCCTGCTCGCGCCGGTGCTGGCGACGCTTCTCGCCGGGTGGCAGGCGCAGGGACACCAGCTCGGTTCGCTCGCATCGTCGTATGCGGCGCTTCGGCGCGAGACGCTACCGTCGGCGAAGATGGCCTGGGCTTGCGTGCCGGGCCGAAGCGGCGAGCTGATCGTCGCCGGCAGTCGATCGACTTCAGCCCTTGTCACAGGATCATGAAAATCGCGGCGATGGCCTCATCTCTCCTCGGACACGGCCTCGCTGCCGTTGCCGTCCTGCTCGTTCCATGCGCGGCGCCCGCGGCACCCGCCGGCGATGCGGCCGCGCCGGCACTCGAACGAACCATCATCGGCGGCGCTGGCGGGTGGGACTACCTGACGGCCGACGCGGCGCGGCACCACGTCTTCATCACGCGGGGCGACCGCGTCCAGGTGTTCGACACCCGCTCGCTCACCGTGACGGCCGAGATCGCCGACACCGAAGGCGTGCACGGCGTGGCGCTTGCGCCGCGACGGCTTGTCGGGCTCACGAGCAACGGCAAGTCCAGCACGGTCACGGTCTTCGACCTGAACACGCTGGCACCCGTGGCGCGGATCACGGGTGTCGGCGATGGCCCGGACGCGATCGTCTACGACGAGCATTCGGGTCGCGCCTTCACGTTCAACGGGCGGTCGCACGACGCCTCGGTGGTCGACATCGACGCGGCGCGGGTCATCTCGACGATCGCCTTGCCGGGCCGGCCCGAGTCCGCCGTTTCCGACGGCGCAGGAAGCATCTACGTCGATATCGAGGATCGCAACCTGATCGCCAGGATCGACACCGCCTCCCTGCGCGTCACCGAACAATGGCCGCTTGCCGGATGCGACGGGCCGACCGGTCTGGCCATCGACATCGCCCACCGGCGGCTGTTCGCCTCCTGCAGCAACCGCACGCTGTTCGTCGTCGATGCCGACACCGGCTCGACGGTCAGCCGCCTGGGCATCGGCGCAGGCTCGGACGCGGCGGCCTTCGAGCCTTCGAAAGCCCTGGTTCTGTCGTCGAATCGAGACGGCACCTTGTCGCTCATTCGCGAGATCGACGTTGACCACTACGCGTCCCTGCCGAGCATCCTCACGCGCCCCGGCGCGCGCACTCTGGCCCTCGACACGGCGACGCACCGGGTCTATCTGGTCACGGCCGATTTCGAGCCCACGCCAGCCGCGGCCAGCGCAACGGCGCGGCCGCGGCCCGTCTCGAAGCCGGGAACGTTCGCCGTGTTGTCGTTCGACCTGACCGGATATCCCGACCGCTAGGACCTGCGTACCCTTCCGTCGCGTTCACGGGCCCTGGAACAATCGTCGCGCGAATCCGACGAGTCGATCACAATTCTTCGACACGGTCTGGACTAAGGTCTGCCGGATGAAGATCAAGAAATTGGCCGGTACGGGAGGTTTTCCAGCGGGGCTGTCGCCCCTCGCTGGCGCGATCGCCGTCGACGACGCCGGGTCGGTGGCTGGCGAATGCTTCAGCGGTGGTGCGCCGGCGCGTGTGCTGGTCGTCGTGACGCGCCAGATCGGCGACGTGCTGCTGACCACGCCCCTGATCCGCGACGCGCGGCGACTCTGGCCGAGCGCCGCCATCGACGTGCTGGGATTTGCCGGCACGCTCGGCATGCTCGCGGGCAACGCCGACATTCGCCGGACGATCGAGGCGCCATCCAGGGCGTCGAACGAATCGACACTGGCGTTCGCCCGGCGCATCTGGCGCAAGTACGACCTGGCCGTGGTGACCGAGCACAGCGATCGGGCTCACCTCTACGGTTTTTTCGCGGCCGCCGTACGCGTCGGTGTCGTGCCGCAGGAGTTCCGCCACGCCTGGTGGAAGCGCATGCTGCTGCATCACGCCGTCCGGCGCGACGGCGACGCGGGCAGCATCCACGTCATCGACGAGAAGTTGCGTCTCCTCGCCCCCTGGCGCGGCGCGCGCAGCAGAAGGGCCGCGCTCGTGACGCCATCGGCGACGCCCGTCGGCGGGCCGCTTCGAGAGCGCCTGCGCGATGGCTACGTCGTCGTGCACGTGCCATCGATGTGGAACTACAAGCAGTGGCCGCTGGCGCACTACCGCGAGCTGATCGGCGCGTTCACCGCGATCGGCCGCCAGGTCGTGCTGACCGGCGGCGCCTCACCGGCCGACCGCGCCAAGATTGCGCAAGTCATGGCCGGATCGACCGCCGCCGATGTGATCGACGCCGGCGGCGAGCTCGAGCTCGGTCAGGTGACGAGCCTGCTGGCCGGCGCCTCGCTCTATGTCGGTCCCGATGGCTCGGTCACGCATCTCGCCGCGGCCGTCGGAGTGCCCATGATCGCCATCTTCGGGCCGACCAACCCGCTCCGCTGGGGGCCTGTCGGCTCCGCCGCGACGCGCGAGGCACCGTGGGAGCGGCATGCCGCAGCCGCGCAGACACGCGGACCGATCGTGCTCATGCAGGGCGCCGGCAATTGCGTTCCCTGCGGACGCGCCGGATGCGACGATCACCGTGACAGCGCCAGTCGCTGCCTGCAGGAGATCGCCCCCGCGAGAGTCATCGCCAGGGCACTCGACCTGCTCCGCTCGGGCGCCGGCCGATTGCCCGGCTAGCAACGGTTTTTTCATGTCCGGAGAACGGCCCGCCAACGGCGACGACCTTAGCCTGCCTCGCATGGGCCGATCTCGCAGCAGGCAACTGGGTCTGGCCATGGCTTGCGCCACCCTGATGGCGTTCGGCGTTCCGCAGGCACAGGCGGCGGGAGGCCTGCTGGGCCTCGATCACCGCCTCGGCAGCGATGGCGCGACCGGCATCTGGAATCGGCGCAACCAGATCGTCTTGCAGGATGCGACGGCGCTGCTCGTCGTCGCCGGTGCGCTCTGGGAAGGCGACGACTCCCGGCTCGGGCACACCACTTGGCAGTCGCTCGATTCGGTGCTTGCCGGCAGCGTCGCTTCCGCCGGGTTGAAGCTGGCGTTCAGCCGGGCGCGCCCTTCCCAGACAGACGACCCCAACCGCTGGTTCCAGGGGCGGGGCCACAGCAGCTTTCCGAGCGGTGAAGTGATGGAGATCACCACCGCGGTCACACCGTTCGTTCTCGAGTACGGCGCCGAGCATCCTGCGGTCTGGGCGCTCGAGCTGCTGCCGGTCTACGACGGCATCGCGCGCGTGAAGTCGCGCGCGCACTGGCAGTCGGACGTTCTCGCGAGCTTCGCGATCGGCACCGCCGTCGGCTTGTACATGCACGCACGGTCGTCGTCGCTGTCGGTGGGTGTGCTGCCGCGCGGCGTCACCGTCGGCTGGAAGAAAAGCTTCTAGGAGTCTCCGGCGCCTGTCGATCTCGTCCGTGACGACGAGAGGCAGCTGCGCCGCCCATGCGTGGGCGGGCAAATCGCGCCCTGCTCGGTGTGGTATTGGAGATACGAAGCATTCGTATTTGCAGTTATGCTGGCGCCTCCCCGTCGGAAGGCTCCCTGCCATGCGCATCGCACGCCGTCTGACTTCAACGACTGCGATCGCACCCATGCCCAAGCACATTCATCGCTCGACCCTGAGGCAAGCCCTGACCATGTCGAACATCGCTTGCGCCATGGTGCTCGGCACCGCGGCGCAGGCGCAGGCCGAAACGCCGACACGGACCGCTTCATCGAAGAAGCCCGCCGCCGCCATCACGACCGCCGAGCTGGCGAGAAAGCTCGAAGTGCTCGAGCAGCAAAACGCCGCGCTGCAGGCCAAGGTCGAGAAGCTCGAAGCAGCGCAGGCGCAGCAAACGGCGCAGCTGCAGCAGGCGAGGCAAACGCCGAAAACCGCGCAGGCTCTGCCGGCTGCGGCGCCGATAGCGACGCCGGCAACACCCGCCGCAGCAGTCACCACGATGGCAGCCGCGCCGCCGGTCGCACCGACTGCTGCGCCGGACGAGCGGCGGAGCATGCTGGCAAGCTGGGCCGAATCGACGACCGTGTCGGCCTATGGCGAGATCGGCTACTCGCGCCCCAGCAGGGCGCCGCAGGACACCAACGTCGACGTGCAGCGCGCAGTCATCGGCATGCAGCACCGCTTCGACGACAAGACCAGGATGGTCGCGGAATGGGAGTGGGAGCACGCCATCACCTCAGCGGACGATCGCGGCGAATCCGAGGTCGAGCAGCTCTGGCTCGAACGGGAATTCGACAATGGCATCCGAGGCCGCGCGGGCCTGTTCCTCATGCCTGTCGGCCTGCTCAACCAGAACCACGAGCCGACCGCCTACTACGGCGTCTACCGGCCCGACGTCGACACCAAGATCATCCCGAGCACGTGGCGCGAAGCGGGCCTGGGCATGTCGGGCGATACCCAATCCGGGCTGAACTGGGACCTCGCGGTGACGACGGCGCCGAACCTGAGCAACTGGGATCCGGCGTCGACGGAAGGACGCGACCGTGGTCCTCTGCAGTCCATCCACGGCGAAGGGCATTTTGCGATCGCGCGCGACCTCGGCGTCGTCGGCGCGTTGAACTATCGCGGCGTTCCAGGGCTCTGGGTCGGCAGCTCGGTGGTGTATGACGGCATCGGCCAGAACCAGCCCGGGTTCGCCGGCAACGGCGCCAAGCTGCTGATGCTCGAAGCGCACGCGCGCTACCAGATCGCCGGGTGGGATATCGCCGGCGAGTTCGCGCGCGGAACGATCAGCAACACCGGGACGCTCAACGCCAGCTACCTGGCCAGCTCCATCGCCGATCCGACGCTGGTGCCGCGCCTGTTCTACGGCGGCTACGTGCAGGCTGCCTACAGCATCTGGCACAAGGGCGACTACACCCTGCTGCCGTTCGCCCGCTACGAAATCCTGAACACGGCCGCCAGGTTCGACGGCCTGCCGGCCGCGGCCGGCGGCATCAGGAATCCGGACGAAAGGATCTGGACGATCGGCGCGAGCCTGCGCATCGGCGAGGGCGTGGTGCTCAAGGCCGACTACCGCAGCTACAAGCAGAACAAGCTGCCCGATCCGGTCGATCATTTCAACCTCGGCAACTCGCTCAATCTGGGCGTCGGCTTCGCCTTCTGACGCCTGCCGGACGGAGTCGTTGCCATGCGTGTCGTGCTCGCCGCCTCTGCGGTCATGCTGTCGGTGTCGCCGGCCAGCGCCTTCGCGGTCGACTACATGAGCGGCGATCAAGCGGCGGCGCTCATGTTTCCCGACGCCGATGCGTTCGAGACGCGCACCGTCACGCTCGACGCGGCGCAGCTGCAACAGCTCGCGGCCAACGGCGTGCGTGCGCGCTCGGCGAGCTGGCAGGCCCGGATTGCGCGCCGCGCCGGAACGACGCTGGGCTTCGTCGTCACCGACGATGTCATCGGCAAGGTCGAGCTGATCAGCTACGCAGTGGGCATCTCGCTCGACGGCCGCATCAGGCAGATCGAGATCCTCTCGTACCGCGAGAGCCACGGCTTCGAGATCCGTCTGCCCGCCTGGCGCCGGCAATTCGCGGGCAAGGGCGTCGACTCGCCGCTGCGCGTCGGCGACGACATCGCCAACATCAGCGGCGCGACGCTCAGCTGCAACCACGTCACCGACGGCGTCAGGCGCATCGTCTCGGTGGTGGCGATGGCGCGGCAGGCCGGCGCGCTGCCGCAGTGAGCGGGCCATGACCGGAACGATCGCCGGCGCGGGTTGGCTGCGCCGCGCGCAACCGCTGCTCGGCACGCTGGTGGAAATCGGCATCCGCGCGACCGACGGCGACGACCACACGTCGGTCGACGCCGCATTCGCATGCCTGCGCGACATCCAGGCCTGCCTCTCGCGCTTCGAGCCGGACAGCGACGTCGGCCGGTTCCATGCCTTGCGTCGCGGCGGGCGCATGCCGATGCGGCGGGACATGCGCGCAGTCCTCGACGCGGCCAGCGCGTTGCGCGAGGCGACAGCGGGCGATTTCGACATCACCCTGGGCACGGCGCCGCAGGGCTGGCGCTGCGAAGGCGATGCCTTGCTCAAGCTGGACGACGCCGCCCGCGTCGACCTCGGCGGCATCGGCAAGGGCCACGCCGTCGATCGCGCCGTGCAGGTGCTCGAGCAGCTCGGCTGCGAGGCCGGTTGGATCAATGCCGGAGGCGATCTTCGCAGCTTCGGCGACGCCGAGCTCGAGGTCCGCTTGCGCGACGAACGATCGGGCGGCGTGCGCAGCTTCGCGACGCTGAGTCGCGGCGCCTTCTCGACCAGCCACTTCGGCGCAGGAAGTCGCGCGCAACTCGCCGGCGACGCGGCGGCGGCGCACGTCAGCGTGGCGGCGCCGCTCTGCCTCTGGGCCGACGCCCTCACCAAGGTCGTCGCGCGCAGCGGCGATGCGACGCATCCACTCCTGGCCCGCTACGATGCGATGGCCTGGATCCATTGACGCATGGACGAGTCCCGCCCGCCCGATTCGCCCCGCTACGCCCACCGCCTCGTTCGCTGGCAGCGCACCCTGCTCTATTCGACGGGAACGTTGCTGCTCGCGACCGGCGCCCTGTGGCTGACCGTGCACTACACGATCGGTGGCGGCCGAGGCGAACTGCCCCATCCTCTCGAAGCGTGGTCCCTGCGCGTCCACGGCCTGGCCGCGTTCGCCGGGCTGTTCGTGGCCGGCGTGCTGGCGGCGGCCCACATCCCTCAAGGCTGGAAGCTCAGCGGGCTGAACGGCTGGTCGGGCCAGCGCACGTCAGGTATCGCCCTGTGCGCGATCGGCGCGCTGCTGATCCTGACCGGCTATCTGCTGTACTACTTCGCGCCCGAGTCCCTGCGGCCAGCGCTCGGCTGGGTGCATGCGGGCACGGGAGCGGCGATGGCATTGCTGATTGCCGCGCACCGCCGAGGCGCCTGAGCGAGCCGGGCCGAAGCGGCAGCTCCGGCCGTCAGCGCCCGCCCGGGCCGCCGGTGCGACCGGCGTAGAACGCCGAGATCGACGCGATCTCCTGGGCCGACAAGCTCCGCGCCATGTTGCGCATCTGCGCGTGGCTGTCGTTGGTTCGAACGCCCTGCGCGAAGGCCCGCAGTTGATCGCCCAGATACTCGCGCGGCATGCCCTCCAGCCAGGGCGCGCCGAGCTTGTGGTCGATGCCGCCATGGCACGACGCGCAGGGGGCGACGTTGCGCATCGGATCGCCGACCCTGACCAGGGCCGGCATGTCGCCGACAGCCTCGCCGGCGATCGACGGCCGCGGCAGGTACGCGTAGTAGGCGGCCAGATCGGTCGTGTCGCGCTCCGAGAGGTTTCGCGTCAGCGCCTGCATGATGGCACTCTGCCGGTCGCCGTGCCTGAAGTCGAGCAGCTGCTTGACGATGACCTCCTCGTACTGTCCGGCAAGGTTGGGAGCATTCGCTTCGCTGAGCCCTCGCGCTCCGTGGCACATCGTGCATTGCAGCGCAAGCGTCGCGCCGCGGCCGACGGCGTCGCCGTCGGCCGGCCGCTGCATCGAACGGTCCAGCAAGACCGTCGTGCTGCGCGTCGCGAGGGCCGTGGCAGCGTCCCCGGCTGGCCGGCGAAGGGGAACGCCTGCGGCCCTGCAGATGCTCGCCCAGATGCCCTGCGCGCTGAAGTCGCCCTGCGTTCCAGGCAACAGCACGAAGCCGACGAGCAGCGAGGCGACGCTCATGGCAGCAAGGAAGAGGATGCTTCGCGACACCCACTTGCCGTTCTTGCGATCGCCCGGCTCGCCCATCACCGTGCCCCGATCGGGATGGCCGGCACCGACGTGTGCTCGAGCAGCACGAGCTGTGCGATCGGGAACCCGTAGTTCACGACGGTCAGCGCCACCATCAGGGTGACCCAGATGGCGAAGCCGTTCAGCGCCGGCAGCACCCTGGCGCCTGGATGCACGGCGACGCTGAAGGTGAATGGCTCAGCGCTTCTCGCCGTCTTGCGCGCGCCCGCGAGAATGCCCACGAAGAGGAGCGCGGAGGCCAGCAGGATGAAGCCGCCGATCGCCGAGGCGACGACCGTCCAGGCCTGCGCATGGAGCGCCGCATCGTTGAAGTCGAAGTAGGCCATCCGCCGCGGCATGCCGAGCAGGCCGACCCAGTGCCACGGGACGGTGAGAACCATCATGCCGACGAACCACAGCCACAGCTGCGCCTTGATCAGGCGCTGCGACAGCTGCGCGCCCTGCACGAGCTGCGGCCAGAGCTCGTAGGCCACCATGAAATACATGATGACGATGGCGCCTCCGAAGATCAGGTGGAAGTGCCCGGTCACCCATTGCGTGTTGTGGATGGTCTGGTTGAGCTGGTAGCTCATGTTGATGATGCCGCCGGCGCCGCCGAAGCCGAGCATGACGAACGAGAACGTGACGGCAAGCATCATCGGGTTGTCCCAGGGCAAGGCCCTGACCCAGCCGACCAGGCCCTTGCCGCCGCGCAGCCGGGCGGCGATCTCGGCCGAGGCGACGATCGTGAAGATCGTCAGCAGCGTCGGCACCGTCACCATCGCCGTGAACACCGCATGGACGAACTTGAAGCCGCCGCCCACCTCCGGATCGGCGAACAGGTGGTGGATGCCGATCGGCATGGAAAAGACCAGGAACAGCACGAAGGCGACGCGGGCCATGGTGTCGCTGTACAGCCGGCCGCCGATCGCCCGCGGCACGATGACATAGAAGACCAGGTAGGTGGGCATCAGCCAGAAGTAGACGATGGCGTGCAGCGTCCACGAAAAGAGCACGCGTGCCAGGCCGACATCGATCGTGTCCTTGAAGCCGAGCGCCACCGGCAGGATCAGCACGAGAATCTCGGCCGCCGCGCCGATCGAGGTCCAGGCCCAGAGATACGCCGCGGCGACATTGCCGAACATCGCCAGCGGCACCGTGGCGCCGGGGTGGTCCCGTTTCCAGACGCGCAGGTTGATGCCCATCAGGGCCACCCAGACCCACGAGCCGACCACCACCAGGACGACGCCGAGGTAGTAGAACGGGCTGGCGATGAGAGGCGGGTAGAAGGTGTAGAGCACCGAGGCGCGCCCGGCTGCCATCGGCACCGACGCCATCAGCGTGCCGACGACGACGAGCCAGAAACCGGCCCAGGCCCAGCGCAGGCCGATCAGCGGGCGCTTGAGCGCCAGCTCGACGATGGCATAGCCGAAGCCCATCGCGACGAGCGTGGGAAACACGTAGGCCATCACCGTGCCGTGCGCCGTGACCGATCGGTAGTAAAGCTCGGGATCGTCGATCCACGGCGACAGCGGGCTGCGCACGTACATCTGCCACGCGCCGAGCGCGACCGCGGCCGCGAAGGCCGCGAACGCGACCCAGAAATGGGCGAGCACCAGGCGTCTAGCGAGGAACACAGCTCAACCTCTTTGCGCTGCTCGCCTGGGCCAGGAAGTCTTTCGGTGGGATGACCTGCACGTGCGCCCACATCGCCTCGTGGCCGGTGCCACAGAACTCGTGACACGGCATCAGGCGCTCGCCAGGCGTGGCGAACGTCGTCGTGAAGCTGGTGACGAAGCCGGGCACCAGCATGACATTGGCATTGCTGCCGCCGATGACGAATCCGTGCAGCGCGTCGGTGCTCGTCGCCCGAAACGTCACGGGCATGTCCGCCGGGACGACGATGCACTGCGGCTCGAAGGAATACTGCTGGGCGATCAGGCGAACGACGGGACGGCCGTCGGCGTCGAGGCTGGTGCCGAGGTTGCTGTCGACGAACTCGCCCGCGATGTGCAGCGTGCGTGGATCGACGGTCTCGACGGCCGCCGCCGGCATCCCGCTCCAGTGCAGGCCGGTGACGACCATCATGGCCAGCAGCATCAGGATGATCAGGCTGACGACGACGCCCCAGCGCTTCTCGGCGGCGACGGCGACCGCCTCGGCAGGGTCGCCGCCCTCACCCGCATCGATCGCATCGACCGGATTCAATGCGTCGCTCCCCGAGGCAGATAGGCAAAGAAATAGAAGGCGAAATAGAGCGCGACGACGATCGCCGTGGCGATCCCGGCAACGGCGAAGGCACCCGATGGACCGCGCGCCACGATCTCGCTGACCGCCGCCTGGTGCGCCGTCTCCGGCGATGCATCGGGCGCGGCGTCGGCCGCGACGTGGTCGTTCGTCATTCGGGGATCACCTTGCGCAATTCGTTCACCTGCGCAGGCGACACCGGCGTTCCGCTGTTGCCCCAGGCGACGCGGACGTAGGTGAGCACGGCGGCAGCGGCAGCGTCATCCAGCACATGGGAAAAGGGCGGCATGCCGTAGGGGCGCGCATTCTTCTTCGTCCCCGGCGGGTAGCCGCCGTTGAGCACCATCCGGATGGCGTTGACCGGCGACGACATGACGATCGAGCGGTTGTTGGCGAGCGGCGGATGGAAGGGCGCCTGCCCCAGGCCTTCCTTGCCGTGGCAGACGGTGCATTGTCGCTCGTAGATGCGACGGCCCTGCTCGAGCACGCTCGGATTAACGAGCCGCGCGCTCTCGGCGACGGCGGGCGCCTGGTCTCGCGGCGGCAGCGCCTTCAGGTAGACCGCCATCGCCTCGACGTCGTCGTCGGACAGATACTGGAGGCTGTCGTAGACCACTTCGGCCATCGGCCCGTACACCGTTCCGCGCTGCGAGATTCCTGTCTGCAGCAGATCGCCGATGTCCTTGGTGCTCCAGTCGCCGAGCCCGGCTTCGCGGTTCGATGTCAGC
Source organism: Caldimonas sp. (assembly GCA_036722755.1). Taxonomy (GTDB): domain Bacteria; phylum Pseudomonadota; class Gammaproteobacteria; order Burkholderiales; family Burkholderiaceae_C; genus Schlegelella_A. Next base: position 20,568 of record DAIMIM010000010.1, read on the forward strand.
GAAGGCGCATACCAGTTCTGGTTCGGGATCATGCCGCCCTCGAAGGCCTTCGATTCACTCGAGCCGCCGAGCGCATTGATGGCGGTGTGGCACATCGCGCAGTGGCCCAGACCCTGGACCAGATAGGCGCCACGATTCCACTGCGCCGACTGTGCGGCGTCGGGCACGTACTCGCCTTCGACCATGTAGAGCGCTCGCCAGCCGAGCAGCAGGTCGCGGTTGTTGTAGGGAAAGCGCAGCGCATGCGGCCGGTTGGCCTGATGCACGGGCGCGACCGACTGCAGGAACGCGAAGATGGCGTCGGAGTCCTCGCGCGTCACCTTCGTGTACGAGGCGAACGGCATCGCCGGATACAGCAGCGAGCCGTCGCGCGAGATGCCGGTGTGCATCATTCGGTAGAAGTCGTTCGCGGTCCACAGGCCGATGCCGGTCTCGTCGTCGGGCGTGATGTTCGGAACGTAGAGATCGCCGAACGGCGTCGGCATCGCGCGGCCGCCAGCGAGCTGCTTGCCGCCGGGCGTGGCATGGCAGGCGATGCAATCGCCAGCACGCGCCAGATATTCGCCGCGATCGATCGTTCGCGTCGTCGCGCTCGGCGCCGCCGTCGCGAGCGGCGGCAGGAAGCCGTGATGCAGCAGCACCCAGGCGATGAGGCAGCCGGCCACGACGACGAGCACCGCCGCAGAAAGAACGATCGTCGTGCGCCTGCGCATGCGCTACTGCTGGCTGCCACAGGACAGTGGCATGCGAACGAGATTGGACGATTCGGGCGAGGCATCGACAGGCGGGGGCTGCATCGACAGCCAGGCGGCCACCGCGGCGACGTCGCCTTCGGACAGCCGCGTCGCGATGCGCTTCATGCAATCGGGCTCCGCCGCGTGCCGGTCGCCGAGCCGCCAGCGCGTGAGCTGGGCGACGACATAGGCCGGACTCAGCCCGACGAGGCCGGGAATGCCGGGCTGCATGCCGGTCAGGCCGGCACCGTGGCATGCCATGCATGGCGGGATCCGCCTGTCCGCATCTCCGACCGTCGCGATCGTCTGTCCTCTGGCCATCGTCGCGGCGTCGACGCGGGGCGTGGCCCGTGGCGTGAAGGCCGGTCGTTGCTTCGCGAAGTAATCGGCGATCTCGCCGAGATAGCTGTCCGGCAGATAGGCGATGAGGTAGTTCATCGGCGCGTACTTCCGGGTGCCGTCGCGGAAGGCCACCAGCTGGTTCTTCAGATAGCGCGCCGGCTTGCCCGCGATGCGTGGAAAGTAGCCGTCTGCCGTGCCCTGGCCATCCTGCCCGTGGCATGTCACGCAGCCCTGGGTGCGCGCCTCGATCGAATCGATGGTCTTGAAGGCCGGGACGCCTTCGTCCTGTGCCCATGCGGCAGCGGCGAGCAGGCACAACGCGGCACAGGCGGCCTTTGCGGCAAGCGCGACACGGCGCGCAGGGAAGGCAGGTTGCGACGAGGCGTGACAGACCGGCATGGCCGAGTGTCGGTCGAGAACCGGCGTCACTCTGTCTGCCACCGCACAGACCGGGACGCGATTGACAGTGCACGGCGCCCGTTGCA
>DAIMIM010000011.1:0-21483 GCA_036722755.1 Caldimonas sp.
CGATAACTCCAGTCTCACAGAACCTTCCGGGTGAACAACCTATTGAGACATGAGACCTAGCGCTTCCTCGCCGTCTTCGCCGGCGCCGACGGCATCGTCTCGCAGCCGGCCGCCGTCAGCCAGGGATCGCGGTCCTCGCCGCCGAACGTTTCCACCAGAAAGTCGACGAAGGCGCGCGTTCGCGCCGGCACGTGCTTGCGTGTCGGCATGCCCGCATAGAGCGTCGCGCTCAGAAGATGCCACTGCGGCAAGACGCGCTCGAGCGCGTTTTCGAGCAGCGCGTCCTCGGCGACGAACGACGGCAGGCCGGTGATGCCCATGCCGGCCAGCGCCGCGGCATAGAGCGTGTCGGTGTGGGTCGTGCTGAGACCGGTTCGCGGCCGGTCGATGGTGAACGACTCCTCCTTGCCGTCGGTGCTGCGCGTGTGAAAGGTGAGGTCGCGCAGGAAATTCGGCACCATCGCCTCGTGGCCGACGAGCTCGCGCGGATGTTGTGGTCGGCCGCGCCGGTCGAGATATTCGGGTGCGGCGCAGGTGATGACCTCGGTCCGCGCCAGACGCCGGGCAACGAAGCTGCCGTCGAGTGGCCGCGAGCCCTCGGTGAGGATGGTGACATCGAAATTCTCGTCGACGGTGTCGACCGGGCCCGGCACCGACAGCTCGAGAAAGACCTGCGGATAACGCTCGCGAAACACCTTGAGATGCTTGGCGAGCTGATGCACGGCGAACGCCGGCGGGCACAGCACGCGCAGATGTCCGCGCGGCTCCGACGACGAGGCGGTTGCGAGCGCCTCGGCCTCGTCGACCTCCGTCAGCACGCGGCGGACGCGCTCGAGATAGGCCTCGCCGGTGTCGGTGAGCGAAAGCCGGCGCGTGGTGCGATTCATGAGGCGCGCACCGAGGTGCTCCTCGAGATCGGCGACCAGGCGCGTCACCACGGCGGGCGACAGGTTCAGCTCGCGCGCTGCCGCAGCGAAGCTGCCTTCGTCGACGACGCGTGAGAAGACGCGCATCGAATGAAGCCTGTCCATGGTTCACCTCACTGTTTCTGTTTTGGCAATGCAGAATTGAACCATGGACTCTTTATTGATGCATCCGCAATGACTACATTCCCTCATCGATGAGCCGAAAGCGAAGGAAAGCGACTCACCGAGGTGGACAAGACGGACCTCAGAACAACCGCCCTGCCCGGATACGTCACTCACAGTCTCGAAGGAAATGATCATGAATGCCAAGCTCCTCTTCGTCTCGACCGTCGCCCTTGCCCTGGTCAGCAGCCTCGCGATGGCGGCTGAAACCGGCGCCATCAGCCGCGCCCAGGTTGTTGCCGACTACAACCAGGCCGCCGCCAGCGGCACGCTGCGCAAGACCGACTACGACTTCGACGCGCACGCGTACGGCGCAGCGTCGACGCAGACCCGCGGCGCGGTGCTCGCCGACATGGCGGCCGCACGCAAGGCCAACAAGCTCGTCGGGCCGATGCGCAGCGGCATCTACAACCCGTTCGGCAGCGATGCGCTTCGCCCTTCGACGCTGACGCGCGACGAGGTCAAGCGCTCGGTCGTGGCCGCCATGCAGGACGGTACGCTTCGCCATAGCGACTACGACGGCGTTCCTGCCACGGTCGCCCGCCGCGCGATTCGTCGAGCATCAGCGGCGCCGGTGCTCGCAGTGGCGACGCAGGGCTCGGCAAGCTGAGTCGCGGCGCCGTCGCGCAGCCGCCTTCGGGCGGCCTTTTTTTTGCGCCGGCACCGGGTTGCGAAGGCGGGGTTTTCCAGCGCCTAGGGAAAAAGATTGTTGACAATAGGCAGTTGAATCCCAGAATTTGCGGATGTCCCAAGCGCCCGCAAACATCGCGATCCTGCAGAACCACTCGCTGACGATGCTGGTCCAGCGCGAGTTGGAGCGCATGGTTCTCGAAGGCGAGCTGGTCACCGGCGAAAAGCTCAACGAGCTGGCGCTGGCGGCGCGCCTGGGGGTGTCGCGCGGCCCGGTCCGGGAAGCGTTGCGCGCCCTCGCCGAGACCGGGCTGGTACGGCTCGAGAAGAACCGCGGCGTCTTCGTGCGCGAGGTCTCGGTCGCCGAGGCCGACGAGATCTTCGAGGTGCGCGCCGCGCTCGACCGCATGGCCGGGCGCAAGCTCGCCGGAGCGATCCGGCCCGAGCAGTTGGCGGCGCTGCGCGCCCTCGTCGCAAGCCTCGGCGCCGCCGCCGCCAGCGACGACCACGAGGCCTATCACGCCGCCAACCTGCGCTTCCACGACGCGCTGGTCGAGTTCGCCGGCAACGCCAAGCTGCTGCAGATGTACCGCAGGCTCGTCAACGAGCTGAGCCTGTTCCGGCGCCACACGCTGGCCGAGCCGCGGCGGCTGCGCAAGTCGACCCTCGAGCACCAGAAGATCCTCGCGCTGATCGCCTCCGGCGATGCCGCCGGCGCCGGCGAGAAGCTCTACGAGCACGCGATGGCGAGCCGAGCCCGCATGCACACCCTGGCGGCGACAGGTACCGCGTCGACGGAGACCAGACGGGCCAGCAACGAATAGTCGGTTGGATAGAAGAGAAGCGGCAGGGCGACCACGCCCGAGCCGCCGGAACATGTCGTCGCGATGAAATGACGTTGTCCTGTCATGTCGCGCCGCCAAAGTGCTGAGGACTCAAAACGAATGGAGACAACCATGCAGAAGACTTCCCTGTTCACCCCGAGGCGCCCGGCATCGCTGCGCCTGCACCTCACCGGCGCCGTCGTCGCCGCCTTCGCACTGCTGCTGGCGCCCGCCATCGCGCTGGCGCAGGCTTGCGAAAACCCCAAGGTGCTGCGCTTCTCGATGATTCCGACCCAGGAGTCGGTGCGCGAGCTCACGCTCTACAAGCCGGTGATCGACCTGCTGGCGAAGAACACCGGCAAGAAGATCGAGTTCTACATGCCCACCTCGTACTCGTCGGTGGTCGAGGCGCTGCTCGGCAAATGGGTTGACGTGGCCATGCTCGGGCCCGAGTCGTACGTGATCGCCAAGAACCAGGGCGCCGTGATCGATGTCTTCACGACCTACTCCAAGAAGAAGGACGGCGTCCAGGAGGCCGGGCCCGGCTACAAGTCGATGCTGATCACCAAGAAGGGCTCGAAATTCACGACCGTGGATTCGCTCAAGGGCTCGGTGATGCTGCTGGTCGACCCGGCGAGCACCTCGGGCGGGCTGATCCCGGAGACGCAGTTCGGCGCCAAGGTCATCAAGATGCCGCTGAAGCAGTACTTCAGCCGCGTCGCCTTCTCGGGCGGCCACGACCTCTCGACGATCGCCGTGTTCGACGGCAAGGCCGACGCCGCCTTCGTCGCCTCGCATCGCTACATGAACGCGATCGAGTCGAGCAAGGGGCGCATGAAGATGGACGACTTCAACGTCCTCTGGTCGTCGACGCTGCTGCCGCAGGATCCCTTCGTCTACCGCTCGACGCTCTGCCCGGAAGTAAAGCAGCAGATCCTGCAGACCTTCCTGACGCTCGACCAGACGCCGGAAGGCAAGAAGTTCCTCGAGAACGTCGATTCCGACAAGTTCGTCGAGATGAAGGACGCCGACTACAACGTCATCCGCGAAGCGGGCATCAAGTAGGGGCGTCGGCATGCGCGCCGTCCTGGAAGTGAAGGATCTCCGCGCCGGCTACGCCGAGCGCGAGATCCTGAAGGGCATCAGCTTCGCCCTCGGGCCCGATGACTTCTTCGCCATCATCGGCCCGAGCGGCGCCGGCAAGTCGACGCTGATCCGCTGCGTCAACCGGCTGGTCGAACCGAAGGGCGGCGAGGTGCTCTTCAACGGCGTCGACCTGCTCAAGCTGTCGTATGCCGAGATGCGGCTGCAGCGCCGCAACATCGGCATGATCTTCCAGGAGTTCAACCTGATCGAGCGGCTCTCGGTGATGGACAACGTCCTCACCGGCCGACTCGGCTACACCGGCACGCTGCGCAGCATCCTGCGCATGTACACCAAGGACGACATCGCCCAGGCGCTGCGCCTGCTGGACCGCGTGGGCCTAAGCGAGCACGTCGACAAGCGCGCCGACCGCCTGTCGGGCGGCCAGCGGCAACGCGTCGGCATCGCCCGCGCGCTGATCCAGAACCCGAAGCTGCTGCTCGTCGACGAGCCGACCTCGAGCCTCGACCCGAAGATCTCGCGCGAGGTGATGGCGCTCATCCGCGAGATGGCCGCCGAGTTCCACATCCCGGTGCTCTGCAACATCCACGACGTCGACCTCGCCTGCGACTTCTGCACCCGGGTGATCGGCCTGCAGGACGGCATCAAGCGCTTCGAAGGCACGCCCGCCGAGCTCGACAAGGCGGCGCTGCAGGACATCTACGCGATGGAGGTGCTGTGAACTCCGCGGCGCTCGCGCTGCGCGTCGAGAGCATCTCGGCCGGCCGCCAGCGCACGCGGCGGATCCGCTATCTTTCCTACGCGGTGATCCTGATCGCCGTGGCCTGGAGCATCGAGGTCATCGTCGTCAAGGACACCGACTGGAGCCGGATCAGCCTGGGCTCGCTGCTCGAGACGGCGCGCCGCTTCGCCGAGCTCGACGCCGGCATCGTCCCCGAGCTCTGGAAGCCGGCGCTCGAGACGGTGGTGATGGCGACGCTGGCCACCGTCATCGGCCTGGTGATGTCGATTCCCGTGGCCTGGCTCGGCGCCGCCAACGTCACGCCTTTCGGCAAGACCTCGTACGCGGTCGGTCGCTTCCTGATGACGATGTCGCGCTCGGTTCACGAGATCGTTTGGGGCCTGATCTTCGTCTCGGCGGTCGGCCTGGGCGCGCTCGCCGGCGTGCTGGCGATGGCGGTGCGCTCGATCGGCTTCATCTCGAAGACGATCGCCGAAGCGATCGAGGACGTCGACCCGAAGCCGCTCGAGGCGATCCGCGCCGCCGGCGGCACCAAGTTCCAGATCCTCTGGTTCGCGATCCTGCCGCAGATCATTCCGGTGTTCGTCGGCAACATGATCTTCGAGTGGGACATCAACATCCGCCGCTCGACCATCATGGGCTTGGTCGGCGCCGGCGGGCTCGGCCTTCTGCTGTTCCGTCAGATGGCGATGTCGAACTACGGCGGCATCTCCGTCGTCGTCCTCGCCGTGCTCTCCCTCATCGTCCTCGGCGAAGTCGCCTCGCACTATGCACGCCGAGCCGTCATCTGAGCTGCGCATGCGCGGCCTCGCCGCGCCGGACGCCGACCCGGCACCGAAGGCCGCGGAGGGGGAGCTTTCGAAGGTCGGCGCGACACCGCGCGCCGCCAACTCCTCGCCGGCCACCTGGAGCCGCTTCCGCTATCCGCAAAGCCTCTACAAGTACGCGGCGCTGCTGGCCTCGCTGGCCTTCCTCGCCTTCTCGGTCGACTTTCTCGACATCGATCTCGAACGGCTGCCCGGGCTGCTCGGACGCATGGCGGAAACGCTGGGCCGTCGCTACTTCCCGCCGAACATCGGCCACATCGTCAACGCCGAGTACTGGAACTCCGTCGTCGAGACGCTGCAGATGTCGTACTTTGCCACCGTGATCGGCCTGGCGACGGCCGTGCCGCTGGCCTGGTTCGCGGCGCACAACATCACGCCGAGCCGGCGCTTCCTCTACAAGCCCGCCCGCCTCGTCATCATGGCCTGCCGCTCGGTGCACGAGATGATCTGGACCATCCTGCTCGTGATGGTGCTCGGCTTCGGCATGCTGCCGGGCGCGCTGGCGCTCACGCTCTACTGCATCGGCTTCGCCGGCAAGCTGTTCTCAGAATCGATTGAGGCGATCCGGCCCGGCCAGGTCGAAGCGATTCGCTCGGCCGGCGCGAACCAGCTGCAGGTGTTCGTCTACGCCGTGCTGCCGCAGGTGCGCGTGGCCTGGACCGGCATCTCGATCTACACCTGGGACGTCGTCTTTCGCGCCGCCACCGTGGTCGGCTTCTTCGGCGCCGGCGGCATGGGCTGGTACCTGCGCGAAAGCGTGCAACGCGTCGCCTCGCACGATGTCGCCGCCATCCTGCTCTCGATCATCGTCGTCGTCGTGCTGTCGGAGCTGCTCTCGGCCTGGCTGCGCACGCACATCGCCAAGGCTGTGGCCTAGCTCCGCAATCAACAGGAACTCGAATGAACAACACTCCGGGCCGCTCCGTCTCGGCGAACGGGCGCAGCTACCGCTGGATGGACCGCCCGCTCGTCGTCGTCTGCGTCGACGGCTGCGAGGCCGACTACATCAACCAGGCGATCCAGGCAGGCGTCGCGCCGTATCTGGCGCAGATGTGCGCCAAGGGCGCCTCGCTGCTCGGCGAGTGCGTGGTGCCGAGCTTCACCAACCCCAACAACATCTCGATCGTGACCGGCGTTCCTCCTGCGGTCCACGGCATCTGCGGCAACTACTTCTACGACCGCGAGGCCGACGAGGAAGTGATGATGAACGACGCGAAATATCTTCGCGCCGACACGCTCCTGGCGGGCTTTTCGAACGCCGGAGGGAAGGTGGTCGTCATCACCGCCAAGGACAAGCTGCGCACGCTTCTCGGCAAGGGCATGAAGGCGGTGTGCTTCTCGGCCGAGAAGGCCGACCAGCTCACGCCCGAAGGCAACGGCATCACCGGCGTGCTCGAGCTCGTCGGCAAGCCCTTGCCCAAGGTCTACAGCGCCGACCTGTCCGAGTTCGTGTTCGCCGCCGGCGTCAAGATCATGGCCCGCGACCGGCCCGACGTGATGTATCTCTCGACCACCGACTACGTCCAGCACAAGCACGCCCCCGGCACGCCCGCGGCCAACGACTTCTACCGGATGATGAGCGGCTACCTGGCGCAGCTCGACGCGATGGACGTGACCATCGCCCTCACCGCCGACCACGGCATGAACGCCAAGACCGACGCTGCCGGCGCGCCACAGATCATCTACCTGCAGGACTGGTACGACGCGCAGCTCGGCGTCGGCATTGCTCGCGTCATCCTGCCGGTGACCGACCCGTACGTGGCGCACCACGGCTCGCTGGGATCGTTCGCCACCGCCTACCTGCCGCCGGGCGCCGATCGCGCGGAGCTCTCCGCCAAGCTGAGAAAAATGCCTGGCGTGGAGCTGGTGCTGTCTCGCGCCGAGGCCGCGGCGAAGTTCGAGCTGCCGCCCGATCGCATCGGCGACGTCGTGGTCGTCTCGGAGCGGCTCTTCGTGATCGGCACGAGCCCCGCGCGCCACGATCTCTCCGGCCTCGACGCGCCGCTGCGCTCGCACGGCGGCGTCTCGGAGCAGCTCGTGCCGCTGCTCTTCAACCGGCCGTTGACCGACGTCGACCCGCAGCGGCGCCTGCGCAATTTCGACATCTTCGATCTCGCGCTCAACCACGCCGCGTGATCGCCTCGCCGCACAGGAGCTCGCCGTGACGCACTGGCAGTACCACAACCCCGTCGCGATCCACTTCGGCGCGGGCGTTCTCGACACGCTGCCCGCGCTCCTGCGTGGGCGCAAGGCCAGCATCGTCACCTTCCCCGAAGCGGAAGGGTTCGGCCTGTTGCCGCGCCTGCGCAGGCTGGTGGGCCGGTTGCTCGTCGGCGCCATCGACCAGACCCAGCCGAACCCCGACGTCGACGGTCTCGACGCGCTGTACCACGCCTTCTGGCGCGAGCAGGCGGAGAGCGAAGTCATCGTCGCCGTCGGCGGCGGCAGCGCGCTCGACACCGCGAAGGCCTTGATGGTCGGCACCGAGAGCGGCGAATTCGATGCGCTGGTGACGCTGCTGGCGACGGGCAAGCCATTCAAGCCGCACCGTGTGAAGACGCTCATCGCCGTACCGACGACCTCGGGCACGGGCAGCGAAGTGACCGGTTGGGCGACGGTGTGGAACCGCGCCGCCGGCAAGAAGTATTCGCTGCACCTGCCGGAGACGTGGCCCGAGGCGGCGCTCGTCGATCCGGAGCTGACGCTGTCGTTGCCTGCCGGCCCGACGCTCGCGGCCGGCCTCGACGCGCTCTCGCACTCGCTCGAGTCGATCTGGAACGTCAACGCCAACCCGGTCTCCGACAACCACGCCGTCAACGCCGCTCGCCTCGTGCTTTCGACCCTGCCAGCGCTGATGAAGAACCTCGGCGACATCGAGCTGCGCCGCCGCATGTCGCTCGCCGCGCTGACGGCCGGCCTGGCGTTTTCCAACACGCGCACGGCCCTGGCCCACTCCATCTCGTACGACATGACGATCCACCACGGCTTGCCGCACGGCATCGCCTGCTCGTTCACGCTCGGCATGGTGCTGCAACGCGCGATCGGCGCGAATGCCGAGCGCGACGCCGTGCTGGCACGTGTCTTCGACATCGCGCTGCCGGCCGCGCCAGCCCTCCTGCACGACTTCCTCGAAGGCCTCGGCGTCAGCACGCGCTTCGAGAGCTACGGCGTGTCCGAGGCCGAATCGGCCCGCATGATCACGAGCGCGCTCGACGGCGTTCGCGGCAAGAACTTCATCGGCGTCGCCAGCGCCGCCACCAAGACAGGAGCACATGCATGAACGCCAGGGACTTGCGCCGCGAAGCAATGCGGATCGGCGGCGAGCGCGTCCACCGCGACCGCGTCATCGAGGTCTTCAACCCGTACACCGAGCAGCTGATCGGCACCGTGCCGAAGGCGACGGTCGAGGACGTGCGGCGCGCCTTCTCGATCGCCAAGGCCTACAAGGCCACGCTGACGCGCTTTGAACGCTCCGCTGTCCTGAACAAGGCCGCTGCGATCGTGCGCAGCCGCACCGACGAGCTCTCCGACCTCATCACGGCCGAGAGCGGCCTGTGCAAGAAGGATTCGCTCTACGAGATCGGCCGCGTCAGCGACGTGCTGCTGTTCGGCGCCAGCGAGTGCCTGAAGGACGATGGCCAGATCTTCTCGTGCGACCTGACGCCGCACGGCAAGAAGCGCCGCGTCTACACGCAGCGCGATCCGCTGCTCGGCGTCATCAGCGCGATCACGCCGTTCAACCACCCGATGAACCAGGTGGCGCACAAGATCGTGCCGTCTGTCGTCACCAACAACCGGATGGTGCTCAAGCCCTCCGAGAAGGTGCCGTTCTCGGCGATCGTTCTCGCCGACATCCTCTACGAGGCCGGCCTGCCGCCCGAGATGATCCAGATCGTCACCGGCGATCCGAAGGAGATCGCCGACGAGCTCATCACCAACGAGCACGCCGACATGGTGACCTTCACCGGCGGCGTCGCCATCGGCAAGTCCATCGCCTCGAAAGCCGGCTATCGGCGCATGGTGCTGGAGCTCGGCGGCAACGATCCGATCATCGTCATGGAAGACGCCGATCTCGAAGAAGCCGCGACCCTGGCGACGGCCGGCTCGTACAAGAATTCGGGCCAGCGCTGCACCGCCATCAAGCGCATGCTGGTGCAGGCCTCGGTGGCCGACCGTTTCGTCGAACTTCTGGTCGCCAAGTCGAAGGCGTGGTCGCACGGCGATCCGATGGATGCCAAGCTCGACATGGGCACGGTGATCGACGAAACCGCCGCGCGCTACTGCGAAGACAAGGTCAACGAGGCCGTCTCCCGCGGCGCGACGCTGCTCGTGGGCAACAAGCGACACGGCGCGATGTATTCGCCGACCGTCCTCGACCACGTCACGCAGGACATGCCGCTCGTGATGCAGGAAACCTTCGGCCCGGTCTCGCCGGTGATCCGCTTCGACACCATCGACGACGCCATCCGCATCTCCAATTCCACGGCCTTCGGCCTGTCGTCGGCTGTCTGCACGAACCGGCTCGACCACATCGCCCGCTTCGTCTCCGAGCTCGAGGTGGGCTCGGTCAACGTCCGCGAGGTGCCGGGCTACCGGCTCGAGCTGACGCCGTTCGGCGGCATCAAGGACTCCGGCCTCGGCTACAAGGAAGGCGTGCAGGAAGCGGTCAAGAGCTTCACCAACGTCAAGACCTACTCGCTGCCCTGGGTCTGATGCGACCAGCACCGGGGTCGCCCGTGTTCGAAGGCACACTGCCCAGGTGACCTCCGCGCGGCTGTCGACCTTCGCCTTTCTGCACCCGATCGAGCCGGCGCAGCTCGCATGGTTTCGCGCCGCGCTGCCGAACGTGGAGTGGCTGGCTCCGACCGACGGCGCGCTTCCGCACGGGCTGGAGCGCGCGCAGGCCGCCGCGATCAGCTGGAACGGCCCGCCGATCGACCACGTTCTCGCGGCCGCGCATCGGCTCGAATGGCTGCATCAGCGCGGCGCCGGCATCGACGCCATTTCGACGCCGAAGCTGATCGCCAGCCGTGTCGTGCTGACCAACGGCAGCGGCAACCACGCCACCAACATCGCCGAGCACGTGCTCGGGATGATGCTGGCGTTCGCGCGCCAACTGCCCGCGCTGGTGCTGGCGCAACAAGAGCGGCGCTGGCAGCCGCCTCGGGTCGACACGCTGTTCGAGCTCTCCGGCCAGACGCTGGCGGTGATCGGTGTCGGCGCGCTCGGCGAAGCCGTCGCGGTACGGGCAGCTGCGCTCGGAATGAACGTGGTCGGGGTGCGTCGATCGACAGAACCGCAGCCCCTGCCGCCCGGCGTTGCGACGATGCTGTCGAGCGAGCGCATCGATATCGCGCTGCGCGACGCCGATCACGTCGTCATCACGCTGCCGCTGACGGCGCAGACGCGTGGGCTTTTTTCCGCGGATCGCCTCGCCTCGATGAAGCGCGGCGCCCATCTCTACAACGTCGGTCGCGGCGCCATCGTCGACCAAGCGTCGCTGCTCGCATCGCTTCGTTCGGGCCACATCGCCGGCGCCGGCCTCGACGTCACCGATCCCGAGCCGCTGCCGGCCGACTCGGCGCTGTGGGCCGAGCCGAACGTCCTGATCACCGCGCATTCGTCCGGTCTGACGCCACGCTCGTTCGAGCGCTATCGCGCCCTGCTTCTGGAGAACATGCAGCGCTTTTGCCGCGGCGAGACGTTGTTGAACGTCGTCGACAAACGCCGAGGCTACTGATCCACCGCACGTCGCGCCGGTGCTGCGCATCGTGCGACCCGAGCTTTACCTGAGGTGCCCGCTCCGATTCCCTGACCGGCCTGTTCAATCGACGCGCATTCGAAGCGGCCATCGAAGTCGAATGCGCGCGAGCGCGCCGTGCGCACGGTCCGCTCAGCGTCGTCTATCTCGACGTCGACGATTTCAAGCGAATCAACGACCGGTTCGGCCACGCGGTCGGTGATCAGGTGCTACGCCAATTTGCGCTGGCCATCGGCGAGAGCACCCGCGCGCATCTGGACACCGGCTTTCGCCTGGGCGGCGACGAATTCGCCCTTCTCCTGGCGTCGAGCTCCGCCTCCCAGGCAGCGGAGGTCGTCGAGCGCATCCGCTCGTTTTGCGCCCGGCACGACCCACTCTGGGCAGTCGGCGCCTTTGATTTCAGCGCCGGTATCGTTCAGTTCGAACCGGAGGAAACCGCACAAGACTTGCTTCGGCGCAGCGACGCGGCGATGTACCGCCAAAAGGAAACGCACGGCTCCCCGGGTCACAAGCGCCCGACACCACTCTCGGCGGTGCCTGGGCGCGACGCAAAGGACAACGCCCTGGAAACGTGAGCCTCCAAGGCGCTGATGGATCGGGCGAGAAGTGGTGCGGCTGGCAGGAATCGAACCCACGACCCCTTGGTTCGTAGCCAAGTACTCTATCCATCTGAGCTACAGCCGCGTCCAGCCGATGATTATAGCGGAGCGTCCCTCAGCCGAGCCGTGCCGCGGCTTCGAAGCAGGTGGCGGCGCGGCCTGCATCGCCGTCGCGCCGGGCCATCTCGGCCAGCGCGATCCAGGCCTTGCGCCGCCCTGCAGTCGACAGCGCCGCATCGCCCCCGGCCTGCTCGAGCAACGCCCTCGCCTTGCCCCAAAGGCCTCGCTCGGCCAGGGCGCAGCCGCCAGCCAGGGCGATCGCGCCATCGCGCGGCAGCGCCAGCGAGGCCGATTCGAGCCGGCGCAGCCATTCGGCGCCGATGCCGGGGACCGCATCGGCCAGCGTCTCGGCGACTGCAGCACGCTCTTCGGACCCGAGCTCGCTCATGCGATCCCAGAAAGGGCGCAACCATGTGCGTGCCTCCTCGGCGGCGCCGAAGGCGTTGGCGCGCGATGCCGCGCGCGATGCGATGAACGCGTCGCGCCGGTCGGCCGGATCGAGGCCCGTCCACAGACGACGCAGCTGGTCGAGATCGTGAACGGTGTCGAGCGATTCGAAGGCCAGTGACCGCAGCAAGCCCACGGCGGCGACCTGCGAGAAGCCCTGGTGCTTGACGAGCAGACGCGCCGTCTTCAACGCCTCTTGCGACTGGCGGCCGAGCCGTGCCGCCTGCAGCTTCAGGCGCAAGGCATGGGTTCGTCGGGCGACGCCCTGGGGCAGGTCGGCAAGCAACTGCGTCGCCCTCGGCGCATCGCGGTCGTCGAGCGCCCATTCGGCCGCGAGCAGCCGCGCGCCCTCCTCGGCCGAGCGCGCCGCCGGGCTGCTGCCGGCCAGCTCGAGCGCGCGACGCAGCTCCTCGTCGCGCAGCGTGCGGTTCTGCAGGCGATGGGCGCTGCCGGCGGCGAGCAAGTGGCCGAGCACGGTGAATTTGTCGTCCTGCGCCAGCTCGGGCGTCTCGGCCTGGATCGCCAACGCACGCTGCGCCGACTTCTGCGCGCGCGTGTAGCGGCCGCCGAAATATTCGGCGAGCGCATCGCGCAGCGCCGCCTGGCCGGTGCGGTCGCGACGCGCGACGCGCCATTCGCGCGCCCGCTTCGGCAGGCCGACGAGCGAATTGATCGCCTGGATGACTGCGAAGACGAGAAAGCACGTGCCGATGAGCACGAGCAGGAACAGGTTGAGCGACACGTCGAGCCGCCACGCGCCCCAGTAGAACGAGGCCAGGCCGTCGTTGGTGCCGAGCGTCGTCGCGGCCACGACCGCGACGGCGAAGAGCAGGACGAACCAGATCGTCAGGCGCATGGCGAGACCGCGCCAGGCAAGGACGACGACCGTGCCTGCGCCGATCGCCCACGGGCCTGCATCTCAGCGCGCACCCGCGGCAGTGAGCGCGGCGAGCGTGTTGTCGGGCCGCGCGACGCTGCCCTGACGCGCCTGCAGCGTCACCTGCCGCAACAAGTCGGAGGCGAGCTGGGTGCGCCGCGACGAGCGATCGAAGTAGCGATCGATCGCGCCCTGGACCCATTTGAGGTCGACCTGGGCCGCGTCGAACTGGCGCGCCAGCAGGGCCAGGCGCGCGTTGAGCAAGCGCAACTTCAGGTTCTCGCGCAGGAAGAAGGCCTGGTCCGGCGCGACCAGCATCGCCTCGGGCTGGTCGATCCGCGTGATGCGGACCAGCGAGCGCACCTGCGTCCACACGTTGTCGCCGATGAACCGGCCGGTCGCGGCGAGCGCACGCGAAACCCACGAGCCGATGCCGTCCGTCACCGGCGCCCGCGCCTCGGTTGCCGACGAGGCCGACAGCGCCGGAGCACGCACCACGACCTGGTCGTCCTGGCCGGAAAGCTCCCGACGCGGCTCCGCCGCCGACAGCAGCGGCATCTCGTCGACCATGCGCACCACCTCCTCGAGGCGGATCGACAGCGTCGCCACGTCGGCGTGGCTGCCCGCCTTGACGCGGTCGAGATCGCGCGCGATCGCGCGGCGCACCGGCTCGAGACGCGGTTGATTGGCGCGCACCAGCCGCTCGTCGGATTGCTTGAGCACCGCCACCAGCGGCTCGCCGCTGCCGGTGAGCTCGGCCTGCTGCACGGCCGCGCGGAGCGACCCCTCGATGTCGTTGAGCAGGTTGTCGTCGCGCGAGCGCGCCACCGACTGGATCATTTCCTCGAGCTGGCTGCGCTGCAGCGTCACCTCGTTGAGTCGCGCTTCGAGCAGCGCGACTTTGGCCGTGGCGTCACGCAGACCGTCCTGAGCCTGGCGGGCGAGCATCGCCGTTTCGGTGCCGCGGTCGGTGCTTTCCTGCTGCCGCTTGACGAGCTCGCGCTCGCTGCCCCGGACCCGCTGGTTGGCGCTCCAGGCGATCACCAGCGCGGCGATCGCGATCAGCGCGATCAGCGCCAGCAGAACCCCCACCACGACGCCGACCCGCCGAGCATTCGCTGCCTGCGGAGCGATCGCCACGGGCGCGGGAAAAACGGTTCGGGGCGCGGCGGCGGGCGAGGAATCGTCGTTCACGGTCGCATCGATTGTATGCAGGCGACCACCGCAACGAGCCCGGGCTCGACCTCCCGCACGTCGACGAAGCCCGCCTGTCGCGCGCGGGCGGCGATGCGCGGGTGCGTTGCCACGGCCCGCGCCGCCGACCAGCGCCCGGCGCCGGCGAGCAGCTCGAGGTTGCCGATCGCCTCCGAGCTGCTGAAGAGCCAGACCCACGAGCCCGGCTCCGACGCTGCCGCGTCGACGATGCGCCGGGCTTCAGCGGACAACACGGGCGCGGCGCGCTCGTAGGCAGCCAGCGTCTGCACCTCGGCGCCGGCGGCGGCCAGGCAGTCGCCGAGCCATTCGCGGCCGACCTCGCCACGCACGACGACGACGCGCGCACCCAGCCAGTCGTGCGTTCGCAGCCGCTCCCAGAGCGCTTCGGAATCGAACTGCGCGGCGTCGGCGCCCGGCTCGATGATCGATGCATCGGCGACGCCTTCGGCGCGCAACGCGTCGGCCGTGCCAGGGCCGGGCGCGGCCGCGAAGGTCGAGGCAGGCCATGTCAGCCCGGCGGGCCGCGCCGCGAAAAAGCGCAGCACGGCGTTGGCGCTGACGAAGACGACGAGTCGACGCGTCGACAACGCCGCCCACGCGGCGGCGATGGGCGTGGCGTCGGCCATCGGCACGATCTCGATCAGCGGCACGGCGACGGCATCGATGCCGCGCGCACGAAGTTGCACCACGGCCGCGCCGGCCTGCGCCGCCGGGCGGGTGACGATGAGTCGCGGGGCGGCCGCCGCGCTCATGTCGGCGGCCTTCGACTCACGCCGACCGGGGCGACGCGGCGTCGTCGGGCATCTCGGCGGCCGCCAGGTAGGCGGCGGCGCCGTGCGCGAGCAAGATCTCGGCCGCGCGGATGCCGAGCGCTTCCGCGCCGGCGGCGTCGACGGCCTCGGCCTCGATCGACGTGCGCAGCAGGGAAGCATCGACGCGGCCGGGATGGCCGACCGCGGCCAGCAGCGCGAGCGACGCGCCCGACCAGAACGCGTGCGCGGCCAGCGGCATGCTGCAGTTGCCGCCCAGGCGGCGCGACACCGCGCGCTCGGCCAGCACGCAGAGCAGCGTGCGCGGATCCGCCAGCGTCGCGAGCCGGGCGTTGAGCGCCACCGCATCGGCGCGCGTCTCGATGCCGAGCGCGCCCTGCCCGGCACATGGAATCATCTCGCCGAGATCGAAGCGGGCGCGGATGCGCGATGCCAGGCCGAGCCGCACCAAGCCGGCGGCGGCGAGCACGATGGCGTCGTACTGGCCGTCGTCGAGCTTGCGCAGGCGCGTGTCGAGATTGCCGCGCAGGGCATCGATGCGCAGATCCGGGCGCATCGCGCGCAGCTGCACGACGCGGCGCAGGCTCGAGGTGCCGACCGTCGCGCCCTGCGGCAGGTCGTGCAGGCTCGCGTACCGGTTCGAGATGAAGGAGTCGCGCGGATCCTCGCGCTCCAGCACCGCGGCGAGGGTGAAGCCGTCTGGAAGATCCATCGGCACGTCCTTCAGCGAGTGGACGGCGATGTCGGCGCGGCCATCGGCCAGCGCGGTCTCCAGCTCCTTCACGAACAGGCCCTTGCCGCCCACCTTGGCGAGCGAGCGGTCGAGGATCTGGTCGCCGCGGGTCGTCATCGCCAGCAGCGAGACGTTGGCGCCGAAGCGCTGTTCGAGGAGCGCCCGGACATGCTCTGCCTGCCACAGCGCGAGCCGGCTTTCGCGCGTGGCGATGACGATCGCATCGGTCATCGCGGCATGCTAGCAGGCACGTCTCCTGCATCATGCCGGGACTCAAGGCCCCGACGCAGCCGATGCCGGCTTGTCCGGCGGGCTCGCCTTTCGCGTGGATTCGCGTTCGATTTCCACCTCGGCCGCCAGCGCCGCAATGCTCTTTCCCGATGAGACAAGCGCGACGCGAGCTGCGCCCACCTCGCCAATCCGGGCCGCCAACTGCACCTGCGCGCGCATCTTGGCGACGGCACGGCAGCTCGAAGAATCCTTGAAGGGATCGACGCCAAGGTGCTGCGCCCGTTGCAGCGCGTCCTGCTCCTGGCGCAGCGCGACCACGGTGTCCGGCGGCCAGCCGAGGCGCGCACCGAGTCGAATACCGATGGCCCGCTCGATCATCGACGACCCGTTGTCGACGAACTGATGCGCCATTGCATCGCAGATCTGCCAACGGTTGCTGTCCATCAGGAGCGGCTCGGCGCAGTAGCGCATCGCCGCCTGCAACGGCGGCAACGACCATCCGGCGTAGAGCGTCCACGCGGCGACATGCATCTGCGTCGCGCCGAATTCGTCGGTGCCGGAGGGAATCGCCGCGTCGACCAGCGCAGCAACGGCGTCGCCGTAGATCCGGCTTGTCTTCGCGTGCGCGACGTGATTCATGGCGTCGTCGAGCGCTGCCGTGTCGTTTCGATCGGCGGCCGCTCCGGCCACGTGCAGCCACGCGTCGACGTTGTCGGGATCGATCCGTGCCCACTGCTCGGCAGTCACCAGTTGGCAAGCTGGTACGCCCGGCGGACCAACTCGCGCGTAGCCCGTGCACACGTCCATCGCCGCGGCATAGACGAGCGGATCTCGCGTCGTCGCTGCGGCACGGGCGAGCGCATCGGTGGCCGGCGTCGCACTCTGAATGACGGCGGTTCGCGGGAGTTGCTTCCTGGCGACGTCGACGCAAGCCTCGTCGGCGCCGCAAAGCGCATCGATCGACGCGGCCTCGCTCTTTTTCGCGGCCCGCAAGTCCTCGGACCGTTGGAGCAGCAGGCCGGCGGCACGAAGACGCTCATCAGGATTCGCCGAGAGCGTTTCGATGAGGCTCCTGTTCGCCGCGTCGACGCGGGCGGCAAAGCGCGGATCGTTGTCCAGAGAGAGCGCCGGGTCGAGCGCGAGTCCCGGCATGCCGCAGATTTCGGCGTCGGCGCCACGCGCCGCGTCGTCGACACCCGAACTGTCCACTGGAACGGGCACCGGTCGCGAGATCGTCGCGCCCGAGCGATTCGACGACGCAACCGTCGCGGCGGCTCCGTCTTGTGCGCTTCGCAGGGCGCCGGCCGCCGGATCCGTCGGACGCATCGCAAGGTACGCGACCAGGATGCCGGCGAGGAACGCGACGAGCCCAAGCAACGCGATTGGCAGCGCCCAGCGTCGGGCGGCATTGCGCTCGCTGGGCGCCGACCGCACCGCCGACCCGGCCTCGTCATCCTTCGGCAGTGGCTCGTCGTTCATGGTGTCGGGCGCCCGATCATCACCTTGCCAGTGCGTCGGTGGCGGAGGCTGCTGCCTGGTTGCGCTGCGCTCGTTCCTCCCACCTGTCGAGAACTCGCTTGTAAGCCGCACCGAGCTGGGCGACAGATGTGCCCGACGCTTCCCGCTCTCTGCGCAACGTATTCAATTCGCCGGCACTCGCCAGAGCGCGAACGCGTTCTAGCTTGTGTCGCAGCTCGTCGCAGCTCGACGACGGGTCGAACTCCGACTCGACGATGCTCGTGTTGAACAACACTTCGCGTTCTTGTTGGAGCGAACGCAAGCGCTCCGCAGGCCATCCGAGGCGATTGCCGATGAGGGTGCCGACCATCGTGTCCGTCACCGTCATCGATCGCTCGACAAACAGGTGAGCGATGCGTTCGCAGGTCTCTCGACGATTCGCGTCCGCAAGCTTGTCGGCCTTGCAGTACTGCGACGCCGTGAAGTAGTGGATCGGTACGCCGGCGTCGACGCCGAACCCGTCGGTCACGAGGCCATACGCACCCAGCAGATTGACGTCGCCGGGCGGCACGTGCTCGAGAAGGGCCGACGGCAGTTGCCCCCAGCCTGCGTCCATCCTCGCCGCTGTGGCGACGTGAAACATCGCATCGTCCAGGGCCGCCGTGTCGTTCCTTTGCTTGGCCTCCATGCCGATCGCGAGCCATGGGAACGCGTTCGACGTGTCGAGACGAATCCATTGCTCGGTGCTGATGAGTTGGCAGGCGCCTCCGACGGCATCCGGACGACTGCACGCGGCATATGCCCAGGCATAGATCTGCGGGTCGCCGGAGCTCTGGGCCTCGCGTACGAGAGCATCGCGATGGCTTGCATCGCCGGATTGAAAGAAATGCGCTGCCGCGCGGGCACGCGCGTCCTTGCTCGCTTCCATGGCCACAAGAGTGGGCGTTCGAGCGGCCTGCGCAGCCAGCCGCTGCGCCGCTTCGACTTGGTCGTCGACGATTTGCCGGCTCGGCCCGGTCCTGATTGCATCGCCGACGCATGGCCGCGCCGGACCGGCTGCGATCTCGTCGTCGGCATGGACGGCTCGGGGAACCGCCGCACGTGCAGAGCTCGGAGGAACCGGCGCGGCAACGGTCACCATCGACGCGGGAACGACCCTGCGTGGTTGATTTGCGGCGGAAAAACGCCAGACGACCACCATGCCGAGAAGCAGGGCCAAGCCCACCGCGACCCGACGCGGCACCGCGCCCCACCAGCGACGAAACGCGTTCGCGTGCACCGGTCGATTGTCGCGAGAACTGCGGCCGGCGTCTGCCGACTGCCAAAAGCAGGGTGGCCTCTAGCGCCCCACCGCCACCAGCGCTTCCCGCACCGCCGCCACCTGCCGCCGCGACACCGCCAGCCATTCGCCGACCGGCGCGACCGACACCGCCCAGCCTTCGGCGCCCTCTTCGTCGGCCTCGCCGGCGAGCATGCGCCGCTCCAGCGCGCGCACCGCGCGCTTGGCGACGAGCGCGTTCCTGTGCACGCGCAGGAACCGGTCGCCGAGCCGCCCTTCGAGCTCGGCAAGCGAATCGTCCAGCACGTGGGTGTGATCCGCCGTGCGCAGGGTGACGTACTTGAGCTCGGCCTTCAGGTAGAGCACGTCGGCGACCGGCACGCGGATGACGCGGCCGCGGTCGCTGACGACGATGACCGGGCCGTCTGCGACCACCGGCGGCTCTTCCCGGGCCGGGCCGAGGCCGAGGGCGCGCCGCTCGGCGACGCGGCGCAGCGCCATCTGCAGGCGTTCGCGCTTGACCGGCTTGGTCAGGTAGTCGATGGCCTCGAGATCGAAGGCCTTCAAGGCGTGCTCGGCGTGCGCGGTGACGAAGACCACCGCCGGCGCCGGCGACTTGAAGCGCAGCTCGGCCGCGAGCTGCGTGCCGTCGCGGCCCGGCATCTGCACGTCGAGCAGCACCAGGTCGCATTCGCGCGTCGCCATCCAGACCAGCGCTTGCGCCGCGTTGGCGGCCTCGCCGACGACGCTGCAGCGCGGGTCCGTGCATTCGGCGACGAGGCTCTTCAGGCGCAACCGCGCCAGCTCCTCGTCGTCGACGACGAGGACGCGAAGCACCCGTGTGTCGATGCCTTGATCTTGGGTGGGCACGGCGCTCATCGGTTCTCCGGGGCTCACAACGGGACGACGATCTGGACGCGGAAGACATCGGCTTCCAGGCGCGATTCGAACTGGGCGGCGACATCGTGCATCAGGCGCAGCCGCTCGCGCACGTTTTGCAACGCCATGCCGTTGCCGGGCCGCGAAGGCTCCTTGGGCACGCTGTTGGCGATCGACAGCACGGCGCGGCCGAGCTTGACCTTGGTGCGCACGCGGATGACGCCGCCTTCGGCCGACGGCTCGACGCCGTGGCGCACCGCGTTCTCGACCAGCGGCTGCAGGATCAGCGGCGGGACGCGGGCCGTGCCGGCTTCGGGATCGAGCTCCCAGTTCACGTGCAAGCGGCTGCCGAAGCGGATCTGCTCGATGTCGAGGTAGCGCTGCGCCAGCTCCACCTCTTCGCTCAGCGAGACCGATTCCGCGGTATCGCCGATGGCGACGCGAAACAGCTCGGCCAGGTCTTCGAGCACGCCCTCGGCGCGGGCCGGATCGAGCCGCACGAGCGTCAGCGCGGTGTTGAGCGTGTTGAACAGGAAGTGCGGGCGGATCCGCGACTGCAGCTCGGCCAGCCGGGCCGTCGTCTCCGCCGGCACCGTGGCCTTGGCGCGCAGGCGCAACCAGAGAAAGATCGCGGCGGCGATGGCCGCGCCGGCGAGCGGCGGCCCGAACCCGACCAGCGCGCCTAGGCCGGCCGACGACGCATCGCCGAGCAGGGCCGCGACCAGACGCGAGACGACGGCGGTGGCGATCGCGCCGAAGCCGACGGCTGCCGTCCACTGCCAAGCGTCGGGCACCTTGGCAAGCGGCCGCTTCAATGCGCACAAGGCGAGCAGCCAGGTCAGCACGGACGGCAGCGCCACGCTGGAGCCGGCCGCCGTGAAGGCCAGCCAGATGGGCAGCGTCGTCGCGACGAAGACCATGCCGATCGCCATCACGCCGTGCACGAAGAGGAGCGAGCGCAGGACGACGCCAACGTGGCAGACGTCGAAGGCCGAGTCCGGGCCGCGGCGCACGACGAGCGCCGGCGCGATGTCGAACAGGGTCGCGCCGAAGCCGGTCGAGCGCGATTCCGCTCTCGGCATGGCGCTCATAGAATCGCGGCAGTCCTGGCTGGGCACATGGCCGGCATTGTCGCAACGGCCGCCCGGCCGTGCCGCCCTGTGGCGGCCTTGCCGAGGCCGATGTGTGATGTGCTCACGCTTCGGCGAAACTCCCCTGACATGTCCGCGAACCAGTTCGACAAGAAATCCGAGGCCTGGTCGGCGCTCTTCTCCGAGCCGACGAGCGAACTCGTGCAGCGCTACACGGCCAGCGTCTCGTTCGACCGGCGCCTGTGGCGAGCCGACATCGCCGGCAGCCTGGCGCACGCCGAGATGCTGACGGTGCAGGGCGTGATCGGCGCTGCCGATCTGGCCGCCATCCGCAGCGGCCTGGCCGCGATCGGCGCCGAAATCGAGGGCGGGGCCTTCGTCTGGCGGATCGAGCTCGAAGATGTGCACCTCAACATCGAGGCCAGGCTGATCGAGCTCGCCGGCGATGCCGGCAAGCGCCTGCACACCGGGCGCTCGCGCAACGACCAGGTCGCGACCGATGTGCGCCTCTGGCTGCGCGACGAGATCCGCAACATCGGCGTCCTGCTCGACGAGCTGCAGCTCGCGCTGGTCACGCTCGCCGACAAACACACCGAAACGATCCTGCCCGGCTTCACGCACCTGCAGGTCGCGCAGCCGGTGTCGTTCGCGCATCACCTGCTCGCCTACGTCGAGATGTTCTCGCGCGACAGCGAGCGCATGGGCGAGGTGTTTCGGCGCACCAACCGCCTGCCGCTCGGCGCCGCAGCGCTCGCCGGCACCAGCTATCCGCTCGACCGCGAAGCGGTGGCAAAGCGGCTCGGCATGGACGGGATCTGCCGCAACAGCATCGACGCGGTGAGCGACCGGGACTTCGCGATCGAGTTCG
>DAIMIM010000012.1:0-6062 GCA_036722755.1 Caldimonas sp.
AGCGTCGTGATGCGCGACAGCGGAAACGCACTCTCGCCGATGCGCGGCTCGTCGCCGCTGACATCGACGACGACACCGACGTGATTCGTCCAGGTACCGGTCGCTGCCGCCACTTCCGCGAACGGCTTGAAGCCGATCCGGATGAAGACGAGATCGCCCACCGTGAGCTTGGGGGCGACGACGTCGAGGCTTAGCGTCGCTGCGGTCTCGGTCGGTGGCACATCGCCGCCGGCAGCCAGAGCGCTCCCGGCTGGAAGCGCCATGGCGCCGACCAGAGCGAGCTCCACCGAGCCTCGAACGAGCGGAAGGTCGGATCGAAAATTCATGTCAGCCTCGTCGTGTGGGAGGCCTTCAGATTGCCCGAAGGGCGCCGCGTCGCGGAAAGATTCGGTGCTCGACAAGGCAATGAACCCCGCAGGCGCGCTTGGCGATACCAAGATGCTCTCAGTGGCGCCTTTTGCGCCTTTGCAATCTGCCGCAAATGCGATCGCAGCGCCTTACGGCCACCGCCCTGATGCCAACGCGTCAGCTTTCCAGATCGAGAGCGCGCCCGGCACCATGGAGTGCCGCATTCGATGACTCAGCGACGATCCATGTCGGCACTGCTGCCAAATACGCAGCGAACCTCCCCTTGCTCTCGAATCGGGCTCGAAACATCGAGCCGGCAAACAAGCGTTGCATCTTGGGTGCAATGCCGCCGCCGAGATAGACCCCGCCGCGGGCGCCGAGAGTCAGTGCGATGTTGCCAGCGGCGGATCCAAGCCAGGCCAGGAAACATTGCACTGTCTCCTCGGCGGCCCGATCGTCGTCGCCGACGAGCGCACGCCGGGTAATTTCCGCCGGGTCGATGTCGTCGGCCGTTTCACCGCGGATTTCGCACATCGACCTGTACAGATTCAGGAGCCCCGGGCCCGACAGGACGCGTTCGGCAGAGACGTGCCCGAACTTGCGGCGAAGCAACCGCAGGACGTCGTCTTCGACCGCTGTCTCGGCGGCCAACGTGGCGTGGCCGCCTTCGCCCGTGACGGGCACCCAGATGCCGCTACGGTGCATCAGGCCCGAGACGCCCAACCCGGTGCCCACGCCGATGACCGCCCGGTTCGCGGCAACGGGCGCGGCGCCTCCGCCGATCTGGTGCAAGTCAGCCGGCGCCAGCGCTGGAATCCCGAGTGCGAGCGCGGCGACATCGTTCACCACCCACAGTCGCGACAGACCGAGCTCGCGGCGTACCGACTCGATCGAGAACGACCAGTCCAGATTGGTCATCCGCACGAGATCCCCATTCACCGGCGTCGCCATTCCGAGGGCACAGGAGGTTGGCGCCCGGCCCTGCGACATCGCCAGGCGATGACGCAGCAACTCGGTCAAGCCAGTGAAACTGGCGCAGTCATGGCTCGAGAAATCGGTGAGCCCGGCACCCGCGTGAGCGATCGACGCGAACCTCGCGTGCGTTCCGCCGATATCGCCGACCAGGCGCGGATAGCCGCTCATCTCGCTAACCCCAATTCGCAAGGGAACATCCGATGATAACGTTTACATCATAAGAAAGAGGACGGAGGACGGGTGGTCAAGTCGTACGAGTTCCCGACGGCGTTCCTCTGGGGCGCGGCAACCTCGGCCTATCAGATCGAGGGGTCGCCGCTTGCCGACGGTGCGGGGCCGAGCATCTGGCATCGCTTCGTGCGGACGCCGGGACTCGTGCTGCACGGACACACCGGCGACGTGGCCTGCGACCATTACCGGCGCATGAAGGACGACGTCCTCATGATGAAGCAGCTCGGGCTCAACGCCTATCGCTTCAGCATCGCCTGGGCGCGCATTCTTCCGTCGGGCCGCGGTGCGGTGAACGAAGGCGGGATGGACTTCTACGAGAGGCTCGTCGACACGCTGCTCGAAAACGGCATCGAGCCGCTGGCCACGCTCTACCACTGGGACCTTCCCATCGCCCTCGACGATCGCGGCGGCTGGCTCAACCCCGACGTGGCCGACTGGTTCGCCGACTACGCGAGCGCGATGTTCCGGCGCCTCGACGGGCGAGTGAAGAAGTGGGCGACGCTCAACGAGCCCTGGGTCGTCACCGACGGCGGCTATCTTCACGGCGCCCTGGCGCCGGGCCACAAGAATCTCTACGAGGCGCCGATCGCGTCGCACCACCTGCTGCGCGCGCATGGCAAGGCGGTCCGGGCCTATCGCGCCGAAGGCCGCCACGAGGTCGGCCTGGTCGTCAACCTGGCGCCCAAGCATGCCGCCAGCGACAAGGCCGAAGACGTCGCGGCGGCGCGGCGGGCCGACGCCTACATGAACCGGCAGTACCTCGACCCGGTGTTCCTCGGTTCGTACCCGGACGAGATGAAGGAGATCTTCGGCGATGCGTGGCCGGAGTGGCCCGCTGGGGATTTCGAGCTCATCGGCGAGAAGATCGATTTCGTCGGCGTCAACTACTACATGCGCGATGTGATCCGCCACGAGGAGCACAAGTGGCCGGTTAAGACCGCGGTCGTGCCGCAGCCGCAGTCGACGTACACGCAGACCCACTGGGAGGTGTATCCGAAGGGCCTCACGGAGATCCTCCTCTGGGTCAAGCATCGCTATGGCGAGATCCCGCTGTACGTGACCGAGAACGGCGCCGCGTTCTACGACCCGCCGTGCGCCATCGACGGACGAATCAGCGACCCCTTGCGGGTGGACTACTACCGCGGCCATCTGCGGGCGGTCCACGACGCGATCGAGGCAGGCGTCGACCTGCGCGGCTATTGCGCCTGGTCGCTGATGGACAACCTGGAGTGGTCGCACGGCTATTCGATGCGGTTCGGGCTGGTGCATGTGAACTTCGAGACGCAGGAGCGCACGTTCAAGGACAGCGCGCACTTCTACGCCAAGGTGATCGCATCGCGGGGCGCGGCGCTCGGCGCCGGCGGCTGAAGGAGAAATCTTGGCCACGACGATCAAGGACGTTGCGCGACTGGCCGGGGTGTCGGTAGCGACCGTATCGCGTGCGCTCAACGGCCACTCCAACGTCACGCCACGCACGCGGGAGCACGTGATGGGCGTGGTCGAGCAGCTCCGCTTCGTTCCCTCCAGCGCGGCGCGCAGCATGATCACGCGGCGTACGCACACGGTCGGCGCGCTGCTGCCCGATCTGCACGGCGAGTATTTCTCCGAGCTCATCCGCGGCATCGACCTGGCCGCCCGCGCCCGGGGCCTGCACCTGCTCGTCTCGAGCTCGCACGGCGATGCCGCCGAGGCGGCGGCCGCCTTGCGAGCCATGAATGGCCGCGTCGACGGGCTGCTCGTTATGTCGCCCCACGCCAACGCCGACTTTCTATGGGGCAACCTGCCGGACGATCTGCCGGCCGTGCTGATGAACACGCGTGTCGCCGGCGGAACCCATTCGTCGTTCGCAGTCGACAACTACGCCGGCGCCTGCGCGATGGTGCAGCACTTCGTCGAGCGCGGTCATCGCCGGGTCGCCTTCATCGCCGGCCCGGAAAGCAACTTCGAGGCGCAGGAACGGCTGCGCGGCTATCGCGCGGCAATGTCCGAGCTCCTTCCCGACGAATGCGAACAGGTGTTGCAGGGCGACTTCACGCAAGAGTCGGGGTTTCGCGCGGGCGGCCACGTGGTCGCGCTGACCGACCGGCCGACCGCGGTCTTCGCCAGCAACGACATGATGGCCATCGGCTGCCTGTCGGCCCTGACCGAAGCCGGGCTGCGCGTACCGCACGACGTCGCGCTCGCCGGCTTCGACGACATCCCGATCAGCCGCTACGTGAATCCGCCATTGACGACGGTGCGCGCACGCATCGCCGAGCTCGGCGGCCTGGCGCTCGAGCGCCTGGCCTCGGCCATCGAGGAGCCGCAACGCTCGACCATCCGGCACGAGACGCTGCGTGCCGACCTGGTCGTGCGCCAGTCGACGACGGCGCCGGCCGAGCCGCGATTTCTGCGGCCGCTGCCACACGCCACCTGAAGGCGCGCGAACCCTCACTCTCAAGAACCACAGAGTCCTAAAAGCAACGAGGAGGCCCCATGAGACAAGTCCACCGATTCCAGATTCGCGCGCTCGCAGCCGCGGCGATCCTTGCCCTGGCCCTGCCGGCCGCGGCGCAATTGAGCAGCGCGACCGTGCGCGGCGCCGTCACCGCCGACGCCAAGGCGCAACCCGGCGCGAGCATCACGGCGACCAACATCGCCAACGGCCAGGTGACGCGAACGACGAGCCGCGCCGACGGCAGCTACATCCTCGTCGGCCTCGCCCCGGGAACCTACAAGATCGACATCACGGCAGGAGGCTTCGCGCCGCGCGTCGAGACGCTGACAGTCGCCATCGGCCAGACCGTCGACCTCGATTTGCCGCTGGCCCCGGCCGGCTCGACGCAGCTCGAACAGGTCGTCGTCACCGGCACCGCCGGCCTCGACCGCAAGAGCTCGGAGGTCGGCACCAACGTCAGCCCGAAGCAGATCGAGCAGCTGCCGCAGATCACGCGCAACTTCCTGGCCTTCGCCGACCTGGCGCCGGGCGTGCGCTTCGACGTCAACAACCAGGGCCAGGTCAAGGTGCAGAGCGGCGCCCAGAACCAGGACAACATCAACGTCTTCATCGACGGCGTCAGCCAGAAGAGCAACATCCTGCGCGGCGGCGCCTCGGGGATGGACTCGACGCGCGGCAACCCGTTTCCGCAATCGGCGATCGCCGAATACAAGGTCATCTCGCAGAACTACAAGGCCGAGTTCGACCAGGTCAGCAGCGTCGCCATCACCGCGGTGACGAAGTCGGGCACCAACGCGCTGCACGGCGAGACGTTCATCGACCACACCGGCGCCGGTCTCACCGCCTACAGCCCGAACGAAGCGAAAAACAAGGACAACGGCTTCGACCGCGCCGGGTTCACCCAGGACCAGTACGGCCTCACGCTCGGTGGTCCGATCGTGCAGAACCTGGCGCACTGGTTCGTGTCGTACGAAGGCAAGAACATCGACTCACCGCGCAACGTCGGCTTCGGTGGCCTCAACCCGCCGGTGCCGGACGCCGGCCTGGCGGCGACCTTTTTTCCGGTGCAGGGCTCGCACACGCAGTCGTTCACAGAGAACCTGGTGTTCGGCAAGGTCGACGTCGACCTCGGCGGCAACCAGCGGCTCGAGCTGACCGGGCGCCTGCGGCGCGAAAAGGACCACATCGCCGAAGACCCGGCCAAAAGCGCGCCGGGCAACGACAAGCGCCGCATCAACGACGAGACGCGGCTCGACCTGAAGCACGAATGGAGCAACGACACGTTCCTCAACGAGGCACGCATCGGCTACGAGCGATACGAATTCAGCCCGAATTCCGACAACAAGGACCCCGAGATCAAGTACTTCATCTCGCCCAACAACACGACCACCGGGCTGGCTGAAATCATCCGCTTCGGTGGCACGCCCGACGCCCAGGACAAGAGGCAGACCGGCATCCTGCTCCA
Source organism: Caldimonas sp. (assembly GCA_036722755.1). Classification (GTDB taxonomy): domain Bacteria; phylum Pseudomonadota; class Gammaproteobacteria; order Burkholderiales; family Burkholderiaceae_C; genus Schlegelella_A. The sequence goes on from DAIMIM010000012.1 coordinate 5,457, forward strand.
AAACGACCTGACGTACACCGGGCTGGCCGGTCATGCGATCAAGGTCGGCGCCAAGGTCAAGTTCATGAGCTACGACTTGTCGGGCGCGATCCGCGGTGTCGACATCTTCCAGAAGCTGATCGACAACCAGACCGGCAACCTGGTGATGTTCGGGCCGAACGACTACTTCCAGCTCGACAGGGCGACGACGCCCAGCACGCTCGGCTACAAGAACAAGCAGTTCGGCCTCTACATCCAGGACGACTGGGAGGTCACCGAGAAGCTGGAGCTCAATCTCGGCGTCCGCTACGACTACGAGACCAACATGCTGAACAACGGCTACGTGACGCCGGCCGACCGCCTGGCGGCGCTGTTCGGGCTCGAGCCGGTCGATGCGAACGGCAATTCCACCCGCATCGGCGGCTTTCCGGTGACGCCCGGCCAGACCTATGACCAGTCGCTCGCCAAGGGGGGCGTGAACCTGCGCGACTACATCGCCGACGGCACGAAGCGGAAATCGTTCACTGGAGCGATCCAGCCTCGCGTCGGCTTTTCGTACGACATCAACGGCGACAAGAACATGGTCGCGTTCGCCGGCGCCGGCCGCGCCTACGACCGGACGATCGC
>DAIMIM010000012.1:6162-20346 GCA_036722755.1 Caldimonas sp.
CTGACTTTCCGTGCGGACATCATCAATGTGCTCAACACGGTCAACTACACCGGGGGCTACGATAACTTCGTGGGGCCGGATGGCAATCCGCATCTGGGAACGCCGAACGGATCTGTCATCGGCCCGATGCGCACCCTGAAACTTTCGGCGCGCTATATGTTCTGAACGTTTGCAATGAGGTGCCCGGATCCGCCAGGCCGCCGTCGGCGCGCTTGCCCGGATCCTCCTCCTTCGACGCTTTCTTTCGAGGCTCTGTTTCGACGTTTCCGATGATCGACCTGACCCGACGCCGCCTGCTGGCCTGGGGTGGCAACGCTGCCGCCCTGGGCGCGCTCGGCGGCTGCGAATCGTTCTATCAGTCGTCGTTCCTGCGCAGCCCGGTGTACGACACCAGCGACGCCGACGACGCGTCGAATGCGGCGCTCGCCGTGCAGCCTCCGAGCGCGTCGCGCCCCGCGCTGCCGGTGTTGTTCGAAGACATCGAGCGCCGAACGTTCGACTTCTTCTGGGCCAATGGCAATCCGGCCAACGGGATGGTGCCCGACCGCTATCCGAGCGCCTCGCCAGCGAGCATCGCCGCGATCGGCATGGCGCTCACGGCCTACGTGATCGGTGCCGACCGGGGCTTCGTCACGCGCGAGCAGGCACGCACCCGCACGCTCGCCACCGTCCGGTTCTTTCGCAATGCGCCGCAAGGACCGGAGCCGCGCGACGTGACGGGATACAAGGGGTTTTTCTACCATTTCCTCGACATGAAGACCGGCCACCGCGCTGGCCGCAGCGAGCTGTCCACGGTCGACACGGCGCTGCTGATCGGCGGCATGCTGCACGCGCAGGCCTACTTCGACGCCGATCACCCCGACGAGGCGGAAATCCGCGCCCTGGTCGACGCGATCTACTGGCGCGTCGACTGGAAATGGGCGCAGGTGCGCGGCGACTTCGTCAGCATGGGCTGGAAGCCGGAGTCGGCTTTCATACCGCACGACTGGCAGGGCTACAGCGAGGCGATGCTCGTCGTGCTCCTCGCGCTCGGATCGCCGACCCACCCCGTCAGCGAGGGCGCCTGGGCCGCCTGGACGACCAGCTACAAGGGGGCCTGGGGCCGCTTCATGGGCTACGAGCACTTGAGCTTCGCCCCGCTCTTCGGTCATCAGTACTCGCACATGTGGATCGACTTTCGTGGCATTCAGGACGCGACAATGCGCGAGCGCGGCATCGACTATTTCGAGAACACGCGCCGCGCCGCCTATGCGCAGCGGGCCTACGCCATCGCCAATCCGAAAGGCTGGTTCGAGTACGGGCCGAACGTCTGGGGCTTCACGGCCTGCGACGGCCCCGGCACCATGCACATGACCGACCGCATGGGGCGCTCGCGCTATTTTCTCGACTACTCGGCGCGCGGCGCCGGCCGGGTCCATACCGTCGACGACGGGACGATCGCGCCGACCGCCGCCCTCTCGTCCTTGCCCTTCGCACCCGAGATCGCCATCCCGGCAGCCGAGGAAATGCACGCGCGCTATGGGCAGTACATCTATTCGAGGTACGGATTCTTCGACTCGTTCAACCGCAGCTTCACCGCCACCGACGTCACCCTCTCCGACGGCCATGTCGATCCATCGTTCGGCTGGATCGCGAGGGACTATCTCGGGATCGACCAGGGCCCGATCCTCGCCATGATCTGCAACTACCGCAACCAGCTCGTCTGGGACGACATGCGCAAGTGCGTGCCCCTGCGGCGCGGTCTCGCTCGCGCCGGGTTCAAGGGCGGCTGGCTCGATCAGGTGGCTTGATGCCGCGGCTTGCAGCCTCCACAGGCTGCGACGGGCGGCGCAACGCATTGCGACGGATCGGCTGGGGTTCAGCGGTGCTGGCCGGCTCGCTCGCCGGCTGCGGCCGCAGCAAGAGCGGCCCCGAGGGCCCGCTCGATTTCTGGGCAATGGGGCGCGAGGCCGAAGTGGTCGTCGATCTGCTCGCGGCCTTTCGTGCACGCCATCCCACCGTGCAGGTTCGCGTGCAGCAATTGCCGTTTTCGGCAGCGCACGAAAAGCTCCTGACTGCATTCGCCGGCGACGCCTTGCCCGATCTCTGCCAGCTCGGCAACACCTGGTTGCCGGAGTTCAGCGCCCTCGGTGCGCTGGAACCGCTCGACGAGCGGATGGCGGCCGCCGGCATCCCGCGCGGCGACTACTTCGCCGGCATCCTCGACACTAACGTCATGCCGGCCGCAGGTGGTGGGGGCCACTTGCTCGGCGTGCCGTGGTACGTGGACACGCGCCTGCTCTTCTATCGCACCGACTTGCTGCGCGCCGCCGGCCACGCGCGGCCGCCGCAGACCTGGTCCGAATGGCACGCGGCGATGCAGGACATCCGGCGGCGAGGAGGCGCGCGCAGCTACGGCGCGCTGCTGCCGCTCAACGAGCCCGACCCGCTGTTCGCCCTGTCCCTGCAACAAGGCTCGGTGCTTGCCGAAGACGACACGCGCGGAGCCTTCTCGCAGCCGCCGTTTCGGCGCGCGCTCGACTTCTACGCCGGCATCTTTCGCGACGGGCTGGCGCCGCGGATGACGAACACCCAGGTGTCCAACGTCTGGGACGAATTCGCTCGCGGGCTGTTCACCTTCTACGTCTCCGGTCCATGGAACATCGGCGAGTTCCGGCGGCGCCTGCCTGCCGAGCGCCAGGGCGACTGGGCCACCGCACCGTTGCCCGGGCCCGATGGGCCGGGAGTTTCGACGGCCGGCGGCTCGAGTCTCGTCATCTTCAAAAGCTCTCGGCGGAAAGAAGCCGCATGGAAGCTGATCAGCTTCCTGAGCGAGCCCGAGACGATGCAGCGCTTCCACGCCCTCACCGGCAATCTGCCACCACGACGCAGCGCCTGGCGAGCGCCGGCTCTCGCCAACGACCCGCCCTCGCAAGCCTTCGCCCAGCAACTCGAGCGCGTTCGGGCCGCGCCCAAGATCCCCGAGTGGGAGCGCATCTTCCAGGAGATGCAGCTCACCGCCGAACGGGTCGTGCAGGGCCAGCAGAGCAGCGAAGCCGCCTGCCGGCAGCTCGACACCTGGGTCGATGCGCTGCTCGAGAAACGCCGCTGGTTGCGAAGCAGGCAGGCATGACGAAGCGCGGAGCTGCCGCGTGGATCCTGGCGGGGCCGGCGCTGCTGGTGATTGCCGTCTTCTTCGCGCTCCCCGTCGTCGCCGGCCTGGCGCTCAGCCTCACCGACTTCGACCTCTACGCCCTGGCCGACCTGTCGACCTTGCGCTTCGTCGGCCTGCACAACTACGCGCATCTGCTGCACACACCGCTCTTCTGGCAAGCCCTCGGCAACACGCTCTACTTCGTCGTCGTCGGCGTGCCGGTGTCGATCGGCCTGTCGCTAGGCGCCGCCTTGCTGCTCCACTCGCGCTTCGCGCGCTGGCAATCGTTTTTTCGCACCTCGCTGTTCGCACCGGTGGTCACGACGGCCGTCGCCGTCGCCGTCATCTGGCGCTACCTGCTGCACACGCGCTACGGCCTCATCAATCAGGGCCTCGAAGCGATCGGCCTCGCGCCGGTCGACTGGCTCGGCGACCCGCACTGGTCGATGCCGGCGATCATCGCGTTCGCCGCCTGGAAGAACTTCGGCTACAACATGATCATTCTTCTGGCCGCGCTGCAGGCCGTCCCGCGCGAGCTCTACGAGGCGGCGCGAATGGACGGCGCGGGCGCGCTGCGGCGCTTCACCGACGTGACGATGCCGATGCTCGTGCCGACCTTCGTGCTCGTCGGCATCCTCACCGTCTCGGGCTATTTCCAGCTCTTCGCCGAGCCCTACGTGATGACGCAGGGCGGCCCGCTGCGCAGCACCTTCAGCATGCTCTACCTCATGTACGAAGAAGGCTTTCGCTGGTGGAATCTCGGCAACGCCTCCGCCGTGGCGTTCCTTCTCTTCCTCGTGATCTTCTGCGTCAGCTGGGTGATGCTGCGCTTCGATCGCGACGCGCCGGGTCGAAGATGAACCCGCGCCTCGCCGTGTGGCTCGTCAACGGCCTGCTCGCCGCACTGGCTGCGTTCAGCCTCTTTCCGCTGCTCTGGATGCTTTCGGCATCGTTCATGCCACCCGGTGCGTCGAGCTCGCTGCCGACGCCGATCCTGCCGCCGTCGCTGACGCTGCAGAACTACCGCACCTTGTTCAGCGACATCGGCATGGGCCGCTACCTGCTCAACAGCCTGCTGATCGCGACCGTGGTCACCGCCATCTCCGTCACTTTCAATCTGATGGCCGGCTACGCGTTCGCCAAACTGCGGTTCCGCGGCCGCGACGCGCTCTTTCGCCTCCTGCTCGGCGCCCTGGTGATTCCGGGCCAGGTGGCGATGCTGCCGCTCTTCCTGATGCTCAAGCCTCTGGGCCTGATCGATACCTACGGCGGCGCGATCGTGCCGGCCATGGCGAGTGTCTTCGGCATCTTCCTGGTGCGACAGTTCGCTCGCGGCATTCCCGATGAGCTGCTCGAAGCGGCACGCATCGACGGCGCCGGCGAGCTGCGCATCTTCACGACGGTGATCGTTCCGCTCCTCAAGCCCATCGTCGCGACGCTCGCGGTCTTCAGCTTCCTCGGCACCTGGAACGACTTCATGTGGCCGCTCATCGTCCTCACCGACGATTCCCTGCACACGCTGCCGGTCGCCCTCGCCGGCCTGTCGCGCGAGCACGTGCAGGACAACGAGCTGATGATGGCCGGCTCGGTGATCACCGTGCTGCCCGTCCTGCTGCTCTTTCTCGCCTTGCAGCGCCAGTACATGGACGGCCTGCTCGCCGGCAGCATCAAGGGATGAAGGCACTGTTGCTCGCGCTGGCGCTGGCGACGAATGCCTGGGCGCAGGACGAGCTGCTCGACGACTTCGCCGATCCGTCCGCCTGGACGCTCTCGGCCACGGACGACGTGAAGGCCGCGCTTCGTCCGGCGCAGGGACCGCACGGCAGCGCCTTGTGCATCGACTTCGACTTCGGCCATGTCACGGGCTATGTGAGCGCCCGAAGAGCGTTGCCGATCGACTTCCCCTCACGCTTCGAGTTCACGCTGAACGTGCGCGGCGACGCTCTGCGCAACGCCCTGCAGTTCAAGCTGGTCGACGCCACCGGCGACAACGTGTGGTGGGCGAATCGGCCCGAGTACCGGTTTCCGCACGACTGGCAGGCGCAGCGGTTTCGTCAACGAGACATCGCGTTCGCCTGGGGGCCGACCGCCGACCGCCAGCTTCGACGCACGGCGTCGGCCGAGCTCGTGATCGCCTCGGGCAGCGGCGCCGGCAAGGGCAGCGCCTGCTTCGACCACCTCGTGCTCAGGCGCTTGCCGGACCAGCCCTCGCCCGACGAGCCGCGCGAGTTCGACGACGTGACGGTCAGGTGGCCCGCGGGCGCGGCGCCTTCACGCTACGACCTGCAGTTCTCCGACGACGGTGCGTCGTGGCGAACCGTGCGCCACGTCGAGAGCGCGCGCGGCGACGTTCAGCACCACTTCTTCGGCGATGCCCAAGCGCGCGCGCTGCGCGTGCTGGCCGATACGCAGCCGGCCGCCATCGAGCTCGGCAAAGCCGCGGATGCGAACGCGTTCTTCACGCGCATCGCCGGGCAGGCACGCCGCGGCGCCTACCCGCGCGCCTATATCGGCGAGCAGTCGTACTGGACCGTCTTCGGCGTCGGCGGCGCGCGCGTGGCCTCGCTGATGGGCGAGGACGGCGCGGTCGAGCCGTTGCCCGGGGTCGGGGCGCTCGAACCGTTCCTCGTCATCGACGGTCGCGTCGCGAGTTGGGCGGACGCCCGCATCAGCCACTCCTTGCGCGATGGCGAGTTGCCGATGCCGGTGACCCACTGGCGCGTCGGCGATCTCCACCTGGACATCGCCGCCTTCGGCGCCGGCAAGCCCGACGGCGCGCTAGCGGTCGTGCGATACACGGTGCGCAACGACAGCAAGCGGGCTCGCAGCCTGGCGCTCGCGCTCGCCTGGCGACCTTTCCAGGTGAATCCGCCAACGCAATTCCTCGCCTATCCCGGCGGCACGAGCCCGATCGAGACCGTGAGCTGGGACGGCCGCGCCTTGTGGGTCAATGGCGCGCTGCGAATGCGACCGGTGCACTTGCCGAGCAGCGTTCGCGTCGAGCCTGCCGCGGCCGGGCCGGTCGGCGACTGGCTCGCCGATACGCCACCCGCCGGACGCGCGACCAGCGTCATCGACCCGGACGGCTTCGCCAACGCCGTGCTGCGCTACGACATGAGGCTGCGCCCCGGCGAGCACCGGGTCATCGACGTCGTCCTGCCGACCACGGCGCAGGCGTTGCCCGAGCGATTCGACGTCGGCCGCGACGAGGCTCGCGTCGCCGCGCGCTGGCATGCAGTGCTCGACAAGGTCGGCATCGACGGCCCCGACGAGGTCGCTGACATGGCCCGCGGGCTACGCGCCTCCCTCGGCCACATCCTCGTCAACCGCAGCGGCCCGGCCTTGCAGCCGGGCGCGCGGGCCTATGCAAGGTCGTGGATTCGCGATGGGGCGCTGACGTCGTCGGCGCTGCTTCGGCTGGGCCAGGAGGATGTCGCCCGCGACTTCCTGCTCTGGTTCGCGCCGTTCCAGTTCAGGAACGGCAAGGTGCCGTGCTGCGCCACGGCGCGCGGTGCGGACCCGGTGCCCGAGAACGACAGCGACGGCGAGTTCGCGTTCGCCGCGACCGAGCTCTGGCGCTACACCCGCGACGAGCAAACGGCCCGTGCGCTGTGGCCTCACGTGGCTGCGGCAATCGGGCACATGGAGTCCCTGCGCGCGATCGAGCGCGTCGACGCCAACCGATCGGGCGAGCGCGCCGCCTACTTCGGCCTGTTGCCGCCTTCGATCAGCCACGAAGGCTATTCGGACAAGCCGGCCTATTCCTACTGGGACGACTTCTGGGCCTATGCCGGGTACCGAAGCGCGGTCGAGCTCGCCACGGGTTTGGGACTCGATGGCGACGCCTCGCGCCTGGCCGCGCAGCGCGACGAGTTTCTCGGCGACCTGCAGGCGTCGCTCTCGGCAAGCACCGCCCGCTTCGGCCTCGACGTGCTGCCCGGGGCGGCGGACCGCGGCGACTTCGATCCGACCTCGAGCACCATCGCCCTCAGCCCGGGCGGCTTGCTCCATGCGCTGCCGCGCGCGCTCGTGCAACGTACCTTCGACGGCTACTGGCGAGATTTCCAGGCGCGCCGCAACGACGAATCGGCGGGCCTTCGCCATGGCGACGGCGCCTACACGCCCTATGAGTGGCGCAACGTTGGCGCCTTCGTTCGTCTGGGCGAGCGCGAGCGGGCGCAGCAGGCCATGGCCTACTTCGATGCCGACCGTCGGCCGCAAGGATGGAACCAGTGGGCCGAGGTCGTGTCGCGCGATGCACGCGAGCCGCGCTTCCTCGGCGACATGCCACACGGCTGGGTCGCATCCGACCAGATCCGTGCCGTGCTCGATCTTTTTGCCTACGAGGACGAGAGCGAGAAATCCCTGGTGCTTGCCGCGGGCGTGCCGATGGCGTGGCTGCGCGGCAAGGGGCTGTCGATTCGCGACCTCCGGACGCCTGATGGGCGACTCTGCTGGAGCGCCCGCATCGGGGCCGACGGCGTGATCGACGTCCGTGTGTCCGGCCTTCGTTCATTTCCGCGCGGCGGCGTGGTGCTGCGCGGACCATGGGGGAAGGACGCTCGAGTCGCCATCGACGGCCGCATCACCGATGTCCCGTCCGATGCCATTCGCCTGACGCACCTGCCGAGTCACGTCCGCGTCGAACCCGCGGCCCGCGAGAGCAGCCCGCGCCGCGCCCTCACCGCTTCGGCCAGCGTCAGGAGCACGGTTTCGGTTTGCGCGAATCCGATGCACGCATCGGTGATGGACACGCCGTGCCTCAGCGCCACGCCGGGAACGAAATCCTGTCGCCCTTCCTCGAGATGACTTTCGATCATCACCCCCGTGATGCGGCGTTCGCCTGCCGCGATCCGCTGCGCCAGGTCGCCGGCAATCGCGAGTTGCTGCAGATGCGACTTGCCGCTGTTGCCATGCGACACGTCGATCATCACTTGCTCGCGCAGCCCCGCGGCGCGCAGCGACGCGCAGGTCGAAGCGACATCCTCGCCACCGTAGTTGGGCACTTTGCCGCCGCGAAGAATGACGTGGCAGTCGTCGTTCCCGCGCGTCTCGAAAATCGCCGCGACGCCCATTTTCGTCATGCCCATGAAGGCATGGGGCGCGCGCGCGGCGACGATCGCATCGACCGCGACCTTGACGCTGCCGTCGGTGCCGTTCTTGAAGCCGATCGGGCAGCTCATGCCGGAGGCGAGCTGGCGATGGCTCTGGCTTTCCGTCGTCCGGGCGCCGATCGCACCCCAGGCGATGAGATCGGAGATGAACTGCGGGCTGAGCAGGTCGAGGAACTCGGTGCCGGTGGGCAGGCCGAGCGTCGTCAGCTCGAGAAGGAGCTGCCGCGCGCGTTCCAGTCCTTCGTTGATCGAGAAGCTTCCATCGAGGTGCGGATCGTTGATGTAGCCCTTCCAGCCCACCGTCGTCCGCGGCTTCTCGAAATACGTCCGCATGACGATGAGCACGTCGTCTTCCACGTCCAGCGCGACGGTCTTCAGCCGCCCGGCGTACTCGAGCGCCTGGTCGTGGTCATGGATCGAGCAGGGCCCGACCACGACGACGAGGCGATCGTCCCGACCGTGCAGGATGGCGGCGATGGCGGCCCGGCTGGCTTCGACCAGGGCGAGCGTATCGCTTTGCACCGGGACCCGCTCCTGCAGCAACGCCGGCGTCATCAGCGGGCGGACCGCGCGGATGCGCACGTCGTCGATGCGCGTGGTGTCGAGCGTACTGTCTCCGGCGCCGGCCGCGCGCAGGTCGAATCGGCCTTCGATGCTGTTCATGCGGACGCCGCTAGTGGCCAACCCGTCGTTTCACGGCATCCTGCCGACAACGCGTCGCTGGCCGCGAGCTAAAGCGACGCGGCGCGCTTTCGAATCTGGGCGATACAGATTTTGATCTCGTCCGGGGCGAACCCGGGCCGTGGGCCGCCCTCTTCGAGAGCCTTGGCAGCCCGCTCGAACGCGTCGGCCTCGCTCAGCGTCGAGAGCACGCCGACCGAAAACCGCGGCGATCCATGCCAGTGGACCGTGACCAGATTGCCGGCACGGTTCAGCTCGAAGTCTTTGAGATCAGCCATCTCCAAGCATATATCGCCGATCGCGGCCCGACGGCGGCGAATCCGCCGATTTCTTCCGCGTCGGCGGTGCAGCGGTCTGCAGCGCCTTCAGCAGGAGCAGGACGGCCGACGCGCTGAACGCCGCCGCCGACAAGGAGCTGGCCGCGATCAGGCCCGCGAACTGCTGCAGGGCCTCCGGGCTCACTTGTTCGACGAAACGGGCCAGCTCGACGATCTGGTCGTTCGAGAACCGCGCCGCTTCCTCGATCGGGACGGCAGCGCTTCCGGCCCCGCCGACGAACAGGAACCGCGCGAAGGCGCCGGCAGCGACGGCCACCAGCGCCAGGGGGCTCAACGGCCGGACGAGGCAGCCGAGAAGCTTCGCGCGCAGCGGCCGGTCGGCCGAGGAATAGAGACGCGCGATCAGTCGTGGCACGAGGATCGCTCGAGGGCGCCGGGTCTCGAGACGCTGCCGTGCACCGGGCCGAGGCGTCGGCTGCGCGGCATGGTCGAATTCGTCTGACATCATGGTTCGCATTCGACGAGTCATGGAATGCCCAGTCTGCGATGCAAATGTTTCTGATGCGTGACGACCCTGCGGCGGAGATGGAAACAGCGCGCCGCCGTGTTCTTCCCGCGTGCGCCGCAAGATGCGATCATTCCCGATCCTCACCAGCAGCCCAGCCGAGAGACCCATCACCATGAAAAAAGCGTCGAAGCCCAAGAACGTCGAAGCCACACGAGCCCGGCGCAGCGCCCCCCTCGTGACTCCCACCGACCTGCATGCGCAGGCCACGAAGGACATCACCGCAGCGATGAACGGCGTCCTCGCCGATGTCTTCGCGCTCTATCTCAAGACCAAGAATTTCCACTGGCACATGAGCGGGCCGCACTTCCGCGACTACCACGTGATGCTCGACGAGCAGGCAGACCAGATCTACGCGATGACCGATCCGATCGCCGAACGCGTGCGCAAGCTCGGCGGCAAGACGCTGCGATCGATCGGCCACATCGGCCGCATGCAGCGCATCGCCGACAACGACGCCGACTTCGTCGACCCGTCCGACATGCTGGCCGAGCTGCGCGAAGACAACAAGACGCTGGTGGCACGCCTGCGCGAAGCGCACGAGACCTGCGACGAGCACCACGACATCGCCACGGCCAGCCTGATCGAGGTCTGGATCGACGAGACCGAGCGGCGCACCTGGTTCCTGTTCGAAGCGGGCCGCCCGGGAGATGCGACCGGCCACTGAGCGGCGTTACCACCGCATGCATGTGGAGCAGCGCGACGGGCTGGAGGCGGCATTCCTCGAAAGCCAGGAGACGCTACGCCAAAGCGAGGCCCGGTACCGCTCGGCGCTGACGGCCGGCCGGATGGGATCGTGGGAAACGGATCTGGTCGCCCGGACCCGGACCTGGTCCAAAGAAGGGATGGCCCTCTTGGGCATCGATCTCGCCGACGGCCGCGGCCAGGTCGGCGGCGATGCCGACGAGTATCGCGCGTGCTCGCGCAACGGCGGCTGCGCAGCCTTGCACCGAGCCGCCTGCGTCGCCTGGCCGATGCCGGATCCTGATCGCCGACGACCTGCGCGACGGCGCCGACACGCTTGGCCTGCTGCTCGAATCGATGGGCCACCTGGTGCACGTCGCCTACGACGGCGAGGAGGCGGTGCGGCTGGCCGAACGGTTCCAACCGGACCTGGCGCTGCTCGATCTCGGCATGCCGATGCTCAACGGCTACGACGCCTGCCGCCGCATCCGCGAGCACCCCTGGGGTCGCCGGATGCTGCTCGCGGCGCAGACCGGCTGGGGGCAGGACGAGGATCGGCGGCGCACCCGGGCGGCCGGCTTCGACGTCCACATCGTCAAGCCGATCGATTCCGGCGCGCTCGACGATCTGCTCCGTTCGGTCGGGCAGCGCCTGTCGACGCCCGACGCCTGAGACGGCGCGCCGACCGACCATCGTCGTGGTCCCAGGACGGGCGGCTCTTGCAAAGTCCCCGAACGGCTGCAACTTTCACGGCGCCGCAGGCTCTGAAATTGCTCGACAACCTATACTGAGGACGCTCTGTGCGCCAATCGACGGAATCGCCTGCGGGCCGGAAAGTGAAGGGGTCGTTCATGGGGGTCAAACTCAAGGTTGCCGGCTGGCTGGCGCTCGGCGCTGTCGCCGGCGCGCTGACGACGCTGCAGTTCGAGGCGTCGGCCCGCAACTCCGTCGCGTCGCTGCCGATCGAGGAGCTCCAACAACTCGCCGCCGTGTTCGGCATGGTCAAGTCCGACTATGTCGAGCCGGTCGACGAGAAAAAGCTGATCAGCGACGCCATCGGCGGCATGGTTGCCGGGCTCGACCCGCACTCCCAGTATTTCGACAAGAAGAGCTTCAAGGAATTCCGCGAGGCGACCACCGGCCGCTTCGTCGGCATCGGCATCGAGATGGGCATGGAAGACGGCCTGGTGAAGGTGGTCAGCCCGATCGAAGGCTCGCCGGCTTTCCGCGCCGGCCTCAAAAGCGGTGACCTGATCACCCGGATCGATGACACGGCCGTCAAGGGCCTCACCGTCGATCAGGCCGTCAAGCTGATGCGCGGCGAGCCGAGCACCAAGGTCGTGCTCATGATCTTTCGCAAGAGCGAAGCCAGGAGCTTTCCGGTCAACATCGTCCGCGAAGAGATTCGCCTGCAGAGCGTTCGCGCCAAGATGATCGAGCCGGGCTATGCCTGGGTTCGGGTCAGCCAGTTCCAGGATCGCACGGTCGAGGATTTCGCGACCAAGGTGCAGGATCTCTACAAGCAGGATCCGCACATCAAGGGCATCGTCCTCGATCTGCGCAACGATCCGGGCGGCCTGCTCGAAGGCGCGGTCGCCATCTCGGCGGCGTTCCTGCCGAGCGACGATGTCGTCGTCACCACCAACGGCCAGATCGCCGACTCGAAGGCCACGTTCAAGGCATCGCCCGAGTACTACCAGCGTCGCGGCGGCGCCGATCCGCTGAAGCGCCTGCCCGACGCGATCAAGAAGGTGCCGCTGATCGTCCTCGTCAACGAAGGTTCGGCGTCGGCCAGCGAGATCGTCGCCGGCGCCCTGCAAGACCACCACCGTGGCGTCATCATGGGTGCGCAGACCTTCGGCAAAGGCTCCGTGCAGACGGTGCGCCAGCTCTCCCCCGACACGGCGCTCAAGATCACCACGGCCCGCTACTACACGCCGAGCGGCGCCTCGATCCAGGCCAAGGGAATCGTCCCCGACGTCATGCTCGACGAGACGGCGGAAGGCAATCTGTTCGCCGCCCTGCGCACCCGCGAAGCCGACCTCGACAAGCACCTGCAGAGCGGCCAGGGCGCCGAGGTCAAGGACGAGGCGCGCGAGAAGGCCCGCGAGGAAGCGCGCAAGAAGTTCGAGGCCGACCAGGCCAAGGCGCTGGTGCTGAAGCCGCCGCCGGAATTCGGCAGCCCCGAAGACTTCCAGCTCGCCCAGGCGCTGAACCGCTTCAAGGGCAAGACCGTGCTCGCCAGCAAGACGGCCGTCGAGCGCAAGCCCGAGACCCAGACCAACTGACCGAGGCGCGATTGCGCTGCGAAACGCCCGTGCCCAGCGCGGGCGTTTTCGTTTCCGGGCGCTGACCTCCGATGGACGACGACGACCTGCTGCGCTACTCGCGCCACATCCTGCTCGACGACATCGGCATCGACGGCCAGCGCCGGTTGCTCGCGGCCCGTGTGCTCGTCATCGGCGCCGGCGGGCTCGGCTCGCCGGTCGCGCTCTATCTTGGCAGCGCCGGCGTCGGCCGCATCACGCTCGTCGACGGCGACCGCGTCGACCTCACCAACCTGCAGCGGCAGATCGCGCACGATCTCTCGCGCGTGGGCGCGCCAAAGGCGATGTCCGCGGCGCTCTCGATCGCCGCCCTCAACCCGCGCGTCGACGTCACGGCGCTCAACGAACGCGTCGGCGCAGACGAGCTCGGCCGGCTGGTCGCCGATGCAGACGTCGTCGTCGACTGCAGCGACAACTTCGCGACCCGGCACGCCGTCAATGTCGCCTGCGTCCGCCATCGCAAGCCCCTGGTCGCCGGGGCGGCGATCGGCTTCGACGGCCAGGTCTCCGTCTACGACACGCGCAGCGCGGCGTCGCCCTGCTACGCCTGCGCGTTTCCGCACGACGCCGGCTTCGAGGACGTCGCGTGCTCGACGATGGGCATCTTCGCGCCGCTGGTCGGCATCATCGGCAGCGTGCAGGCGGCCGAGACTCTCAAGCTCGTCGCCGGCATCGGCACGTCGCTGGCGGGACGGCTGCAGATGCTCGATGCGCGGACCATGGAATGGACCGAACTGCTCGTCGCGCGAGACCCGGCGTGCCCGACGTGCGCGAGCCGCCCTCCCGCCTGACGCGACCATGACGGAAACGACGATGAACGAACCGGACGACGAGGCCTACATGGCGCGGGCCTTCCAGTGGGCCGCCAAGGGCTTCGGCGAAGGCGGCTGCCCGATCGGCGGCGTGCTGGTGCGCAACGGCTCGGGCGAGGTGCTCGGCCAGGGCCACAACGCGCTCGTGCAGGAAGGAAATCCGATCGTCCACGGCGAGATGGCGGCGATGCGCGCTGCCGGCCGCCTGGCGAACCGCCACGACACCACCATGTACACGACGCTGCAGCCCTGTTTCATGTGCGCCGGCACGATCGTGCAGTTCGGCATCCCCCGCGTCGTCATCGGCGACGCCGTCAACGCGTCGAGCGACGAGACGATCCGCTTCATGCGCGGCCAGGGCGTCGAGGTGATCGTCATGGACGCGCAGGCGAGCCCAGCGGCGCGCGACTGCGTCGCGCTCGTCGCGAAGTTCCGCGCCGAAAAGCCCGAGCTGTGGCTCGAAGATTGGGGCGGCGGACCGAACCCGATGTTGACGCCGAGCTGAGTCGGCTCACATCACCGCGCCGAGGGCCCAAGGCACGAACTCGTTCTGGCCGTAGCCGTGCACTTCGCTCTTGGTCTTGCGTCCC